>NZ_JCALDB010000017.1:0-99725 GCF_059812645.1 Mycobacterium sp. NGS45
CGCGAGTTCGGGCTCGACGGATGACATGCGTTTCTGACACTCCTTGTAATTGGCGACCGTGGTCTGAGCAGCAGCTCGACGACGGGCTGGCACCCCGGCGGCGGTGGCCCTCCCCGACCCGGGCCACGTCGCCGACCATCAAGGCTAACCAATCGATCGGCTGGCACCAAAAGCGGTGGGGATTTGACCTTCCGCCGTCGCGCGGGGTCTGGACGACGGCAAATTTGCGCATGCGACAAGTCCCGCCCAGGAATCTGGGCGGGACTTGCGCAGTGCATGTTCACCTCGCCTGGCGGCTCGGCTCAGCGACCCCGGCCTCTCGGTTCCACTTCACCTCGCCTGGCGGCTCGGCTCAGTGGAACTGACCCTCTTCGGTCGAGCCGGCCAGCGCGGTGGTCGAGCTGTTCGGGTCCACCGTGGTGGCGATCCGGTCGAAGTAGCCGGCGCCGACTTCGCGCTGGTGCTTGGTGGCGGTGTAGCCACGCTCCTCGGCGGCGAACTCGCGCTCCTGCAACTCGACGTAAGCCTTCATCTGCTCGCGGGCGTAGCCGTGCGCCAGATCGAACATCGAGTAGTTCAGCGCGTGGAAACCGGCCAGCGTGATGAACTGGAACTTGAAGCCCATCGCGCCCAGCTCGCGCTGGAACTTGGCGATGGTGTCGTCGTCGAGGTGCTGCTTCCAGTTGAACGACGGCGAGCAGTTGTAGGACAGCATCTGGTCCGGGAACTCGGCCTTGACGCCCTCGGCGAACTTGCGGGCGAGCTCGAGGTCCGGGGTGCCGGTCTCCATCCAGATCAGGTCGGCGTACGGCGCGTAAGCCTTGGCACGGGCGATGCACGGCTCCAGGCCGTTCTTGACCCGGTAGAAGCCTTCGCTGGTGCGCTCACCGGTGATGAACGGGCGGTCGCGCTCGTCCACGTCGGAGGTGATCAGGGTGGCGGCCTCGGCGTCGGTGCGGGCGATGACCAGGGTCGGCACGTCGGCTACGTCGGCGGCCAGACGCGCGGAGGTCAGGGTGCGGATGTGCTGCTGGGTGGGGATCAGCACCTTGCCACCGAGGTGACCGCACTTCTTCTCAGAGGCCAGCTGGTCCTCCCAGTGCGAACCGGCCACACCGGCAGCGATCATGGCCTTCTGCAGCTCGTAGACGTTGAGCGCACCGCCGAAGCCGGCCTCACCGTCGGCCACGATCGGGGCCAGCCAGTTCTGCACCGAGGTGTCGCCCTCGACCTTGGCGATCTGGTCGGCGCGCAGCAGCGCGTTGTTGATCCGGCGGACCACCTGCGGCACCGAGTTGGCCGGGTAGAGGCTCTGGTCGGGGTAGGTGTGGCCGCTCAAGTTGGCGTCACCGGCGACCTGCCACCCGGACAGGTAGATGGCCTTCAGGCCGGCGCGGACCTGCTGCACGGCCTGGTTGCCGGTCAGCGCGCCCAGCGCGTTGACGAAGTCCATTTCATGCAGCTGCTCCCAGAGCACCTCGGCGCCACGACGGGCCAGGGTGTTCTCCTCGACGACGTGGCCCTGCAGGGCGACGACGTCGGCGGGGGTGTAGGTGCGGGTGATGCCCTTCCACCGCGGGTTGTGATCCCAGTCGTGCTGGATCTGCTCGGAGGACTTGGGCGTGCCGACAGTGGACATGGACTGCTCCTTGAAGGGTGGTGCTCGGAACTCTGGCAAGTCGCTGCCGGCATTGCCGGGATCACCGGCTTGCTAATACCGAAGCAACTTCACTGGTGTGCTAGGAACACCATGCCATCAGCTATCTGTGCTGGTCCAGTGGATTTGATTGCCAACTTTGGCCACGCATCGGCAAAACTTTGCAAAGTTTGCGAAGAAATCCCGGAGCTTAACCGGTTCAGAAGCTACCGGCCGGTAACCCTATCGATGCAGGTCAACCCGGAAAAATACCGGACAAACGTACTGCTAAAGCGAGAACAGCGCGGCGACCGCTTTGACGTCGGCGCCGACGGCGTATGTGAGCGTTGTAACAGCCCGATCGGTCAGTTCCGGACCGAACGCATCGGTGGAACCGGCTGGGTGCAGGTGCGACAGGATCTCGAGTTTGTCGCCGCCGGCGATCGGCGCATCGTGCTCGATGGTCACCCGCAGTGGCCCGGCCAGCAGCTCCGGATGGGCGTACAGGTAGTCCTCGATCACCGTCCAGTACACCGAGTTGTTCATGTGATCCCACATGTCGATGTCGGTGACCCGAACCGGGTACGGCTGCACGGTCACGGCGTCCTCGCGCGAGCCTGGCTTCAGGTAGGCCCTCCAGCGCAGCCGGTCCACGTCGGTGGTGCGGTGCAGGCCGGCCAGGAAGTCATCGGAGATCCGCGCCGGGGCCCCGGTGTCCTTGTTGGCATTGATCCAGAACGCCTCGGATTCCATCAACCCGCCCTTGCGACCGTCGATCCGCACCCGCATCTCGCACCACCGGTTCGAGGTTCCCGAGCACCAGCGCCGCAGCCGCAGGAAATCCTGGAATTCGATCGGCCGGATCAGGTCGACCATGGTGCGCCGCACGATCCAGGCCGGATGGGTGTCTTCGAAGCCCAGTTCGCGCAGGTGGTCCTGCCCGACGTCCTGGATATGCCGACAAGCCGCGTCGAAGCGCAACCGGCCGGTCCGGTCGATATCGCCGACCCGCAGCGGCCACTCGCGGTCGAAGACGTCGGGGTGCGGATCCGGCACGGGCATCAGGGTCTTACCCAACCCGGACTGACCGGTCTTGCTCGTTGCGCCTGCCATGCACTTCCCTTCGCCGCTGCCGTGCGGTCCGCGTCTGCCCGCCGAAACATCCGGGCGCACCTGCGCGATCATGCCAAACCAACGCCCGCAGCGTCGCACACCGGTGTTGCCAAGCCTGCGAAGCTGAACTTAACAAAAGGCGTAGCCTGTGCCGGTGGCCAAGACCTACGTCGGCGCGCGAGTGCGCCAGTTGCGCAGTGAGCGAGGTTTCTCGCAGGCCGCGCTGGCGCAGATGCTGGAGATCTCGCCGAGCTACCTGAACCAGATCGAGCACGATGTCCGGCCGTTGACCGCCTCGGTCCTGCTGCGCATCACCGACATGTTCGGCGTCGACGCCACCTTCTTCTCCTCCCAGGATGACACCCGGCTGGTCGCCGAGCTGCGAGAAGTGTTGCTGGACAAGGACGTCGACGTCGACGTCGACCTCGGCGAGGTCACCGCGGCGGTGGCCGCGCACCCGGACCTGGCGCGCGCGATGGTCGGCTTGCACCGGCGTTACCGGCTCACCACCGCGCAACTGGCCGCCGCCACCGAGGGCCGGTTCAACCTGACCGCCGAGGGCAGCGGCTCGGGGTCCATCAGCATGCCGCACGAGGAGGTCCGCGACTACTTCTACGAACGGCAGAACTATCTGCACGAGCTGGACACCGCGGCCGAGGACCTGACCGTGCGGATGCGGCTGCATCGTGGCGAGCTCGCCGCCGACATCGGCCAGCGGCTCACGCAGGTGCACGGCGTGCGGATTGTGCGGCGTGACCTCGGTGAGACGGTGCTGCACCGCTATGACCCCGACACCAAGACCCTGCTGATGAACGCGCACCTGTCCGGCGGTCAGCAGGTGTTCAAGCTCGCCACCGAGTTGGCTTATCTAGAGTTCGGCACGCTGATCGACTCCCTGGTCGACGAGGGCAAGTTCACCAGCGGCGAATCGCGCACCCTGGCCCGGCTGGGTCTGGCGAACTATTTCGCGGCCGCGACCGTGCTGCCGTATCAGCAGTTTCACGAAGTGGCCGAGAAGTTCCGCTACGACATCGAGCGGCTCTCGGCGTTCTACGCGGTGTCCTACGAGACCATCTGCCATCGGCTGTCCACTCTGCAGCGGCCGTCGATGCGCGGCGTGCCGTTCTCGTTCGTCCGGGTGGACCGGGCCGGCAACATGTCAAAACGTCAGTCGGCCACGGGCTTTCACTTCTCGGCCTCCGGTGGCACCTGCCCGCTGTGGAACGTCTACGAGACCTTCGCCAACCCGGGCAAGATCGGTGTGCAGGTCGCGCAGATGCCCGACGGCCGCAACTACCTGTGGGTGGCCCGCACCGTGGAACGCCGGGCCTCCCGCTACGGCCAGCCCGGTAAGACCTTCGCGATCGGGCTGGGCTGCGAACTGCGTCATGCCCAGCGGCTGGTCTACTCCGACGGAGTGGATCTCTCCGGTGGCGGCGCCACGCCGATCGGTGCGGGCTGCCGGGTCTGTGAACGCGACAACTGCCCGCAGCGCGCCTTCCCGGCGTTGGGCCGCGCGCTGGATCTCGACGAGCACCGCAGCACGGTCTCGCCGTACCTGGTCCGGCAGTGAAGCGGGCCGGGATCGACCGTCCCGGCCACCGGCACGGCGCCGGCTGGCAGAATCGCGGCCGATGAGCAGCGAACTCGAACCCGCCCGTATCCCGGTCACCCGGACGTTGCGTGACGTCGGCCCGATCAACTGGGTGATCTGCCAGGCCGGCGCCCGCGGCATCCGGGCTCCGCATTTCCACCTGTTCAACGCCTTTTCTCGGCACAGCAAGCTGTTCTGGAGTTGGCTGCCGGTCTCCGGCGTGCTGCTGTACTGGGGCAAGCTTTCCCGCCGCGACGCCGAGGTGGTGATCCTGCGGGTCGGGCATCTGCGTAATTCCGAATACGAGTTGCAGCAGCATCGTCGGCTTGCCCTCACCCGCGGGCTGGACGACGCCCTGCAGGCCCGCATCTTCGAGGGCCCGCAGGCCGAGGGGCTGTCCGATCGGCACCGCGCGTTGCTGACCGCGACCGACGAGTTCATCCTGGACCGCGGCGTCAGCGCCGAGACCTGGTCGGCGCTGGCCGCGCACTTCAGCGAAAAGCAGCTGATCGAATTCTGCTTGCTGGCAGCCCAATACGACGGGCTGGCCGCCACCATCAACACGCTGCAGCTGCCGCTGGACTTCCCGGACTAGAACCGTTCGGGCGTTGAGTTAGCGGTCAGGCATCAATTTTGCGAGCAGGGACCTACCTGGCTTCGCAATGAACGTAAAGGACGGCCGTGTTTTCAGCGGCCGGCGCCGGCCAGCACGGTGTCCTCGGCGCTGACCATGAAGCCCTGCGGCGGTCCGCCGATGGCGCCCACACACGCCACTCCCCCGTCCCGCAGCGCCATACAGGTGGCTCCGCCGGCGTCGATCCGGAATCCGGGTGGCAGCGCCCGGATGTTGCCGGGATAGTTCGGCGTGCTGAACGGCGGGTCGCCGGCCTTACGGGTGCCGACCGCGCCGGGAAGCTCGACGAACACCTCGTCGTGGCCGTCGTCCGCACCGGGAAGCTCACCGTCACAACCGATCACGCCGCCGCTGAACATGGCCATCTTGCAGGTCAAGCCGTTCTGCACAGTGAAGACCGGGTTCACGTTCTTCGGTCCGATGCCCACCAGGTAGTTGTCGTCGCTGCCGATGTAGTCATTGGGGTCGGGGAACTCAGCTGGCAAGCCGGGGGTGGCCGGTCCGATCCCGGCCTCGGTGGCCGAAATGCTCATCCAGGCGGTCACCGGAGTTCCCTTGGTGCACACCGTGATCGGACCCTGGCCGACAGCGCATTCGAAGTCGGCCAGGACGATCTTCTTGCCTTCATCGAGGACCGGCGCAGCCGAACCGGCCGGCTTGACGAATTGCGGTGTGGCGGTGGCCCGTAGTCCGCGCGCGGATTGGTCTGCGGCCAAGACGATCTCGTTGGCCGCAGACGCCGAACCCGGTAGGTGGCCGTCGCAGCCGGCGCGGGCGATGGCCGGCCGGATGGCGCACAGCAGCCCGTCCGGGGTCTGGAAGTAGGCCTCGTTGGACATCGAGTCCAGGAACGGCTCGACCGCCGTGGACTGGTACTCACTGAGATCCGGAGCCTGCGGTGCCGCAACGGCCGCCGGCACCGGTGCCAACACGGCCCCGGTCAGCATCGCCGCTGCACCAAGACTCAATCGCCGCATCATCGCAGCCATTGTAGGGGCGCCGAGGGTGGCCAACCGGCGTTCTGGCGTGCCCACTCAGAAGTTGATCATGTGGCCGGCCAACCCGTGGAAGCACTCCTGCAGAGCCTCCGACAGGGTCGGGTGGGTGTGCACGTTGCGGGCACACTCGAACGCGGTCAGATCCCACTTCTGCGCCAACGTGAGTTCGGGCAGCAGTTCGGAGACATCCGGTCCGATCAGGTGCCCGCCGAGCAGCTCGCCGTACTTGGCGTCGGCGATCAGCTTGACGAAGCCGGTCGGATCGGCCAGGCCGTGCGCCTTGCCGTTGGCGGTGAACGGGAACTTGGCCACCTTGACGTCGTAGCCCTCGTCCTTGGCCTGCTCTTCGGTCAGCCCGAAGCTGGCGACTTGCGGCTGACAGAACGTCGCGCGCGGCATCATCCGGTAGTCACCCAGCGTCATGGTCTCGGCGCCGGCGATGGTCTCGGCGGCCACCACGGCCTGCGCTTCGGCGACGTGCGCCAGCTGCAGCTTCCCGGTGACGTCACCGATGGCGTAGATGTGCGACACGCTGGTGCGCATGTAGTCGTTGATCCCGATCGCGCCGCGGTCGGTCAGCGCCACCCCCGCGGCGTCCAGGCCGTAGCCCTCCACGTTGGGCGCAAACCCGATGGCCTGCAACACCTTGTCGGCCTTGAGCTCTTCGGTTTTGCCGTCCTTGGACACGGTCACCGTCACCGCGTCGCCGGTGTCGTTGATGGACTCGACCTTGGTGCCGGTCAGGATCTTGACGCCCAGCTTCTTGTACTGCTTCTCGATCTCCTTGGAGACCTCGGCGTCCTCGTTGGGCAGCGCGCGCGGCAGGAACTCGACGATGGTGACGTCCACGCCGTAGTTCTTCAGCACGTAGGCGAACTCCATGCCGATGGCACCGGCCCCGGCGATGATGATCGAACCCGGCAGCTCGCGGCTCATGATCTGGTCTTCGTAGGTGACGACGTTCTCGCTCAGCGACGTGCCGGGGACCAGCCGGGTGCTGCTCCCGGTGGCGATGATCGCGTGGTCGAAGGTGACGTCCTCGCTGCCGCCCTCGTTGAGTGCGACGGTCAGAGCGTTGGGTCCGGTGAACTTGCCGTAACCGTGCAGTTCGGTGATCTTGTTCTTCTTCATCAGGAAGTGCACACCGGCGACCCGGCCGTCGGCGACCTTGCGGCTGCGGTCGAACGCCGCGCCGTAGTCGAAGCTGGCCTCACCGGTGATGCCGAAGGTCTTGGCTTCCTTGGTGAAGATGTGCGCCAGTTCGGCGTTGCGCAGCAACGCCTTGGACGGGATGCATCCGACGTTCAGGCACACCCCACCCCAGTACTTGGGTTCGACGATGGCGGTGTTCAGGCCCAGTTGCGCAGAGCGGATGGCCGCTACGTAGCCACCGGGACCGGCTCCGAGGACGACGACGTCAAAGTGAGTCACGGTTCCCTACCCTAATGCGCGCCCGCGGCAAGCCGCAGGCGCTACAGCGTTGGAGACGGGATCCAGCCGAACGCGTACATCCCGTAGAGCGCGGCCGCGCCCACACCGGTGGCGCACGGCGCCGACATCACCGCCAGCGCGGTCGTCGACACCAAGGGCCGGTTCTCCGACATCGACACCAGCAGCGCGGCCAGCGTGCACGCGATGACGTAGAACAGCACGGCCAATTCCACGATGGACTTGTCCACCGTGTGGAACCACCAGTAGAAGAACCCGACGCCGACCGCGGCGGCCAGCAGCCAGATGCCCGCGGTGAGCAGAGCGAACTTCCACCGCTTCAGGAAGACCAGCTGTCCGGGCACCGCCGCCGGGCGCGCCACCACCGGTTGCGGTCCCGACGTTGATGCGTCCTGGGTGGGCGCGTCCTGCGCGTCCTGCTCGACGTCGACGGCGGCGACGTCGGCTGCTGCGGCGGCGGGTTCGGGGTCGGCGCCGACGTAGTCGGCGTCGGAAGGGGCGGCAAGCGTCTCGGCACCGCCGTCGCCGGGGACGTCGCCGTCGCCGTCCGGAGCGCCGGTGTCGGCGTCGAGCTCATCGATGTCGGGTCGTTGGGATTCCGAACCGTGCTCGGCCGACCAGGCGCGCAGCGGCTCCGGATGCGGGCCGGTGTCGAAGATCGGCGCGGAATGCGGCTCGGTCAGTGGCAGCGCACCGGTGTCGGTGGGCGTGAACCACGGCGACGACGTCGGCTCAGGCACCGTTCACCACCTGGACCAGGACCAGCACGGCAAACCATCCGGGGCCGATCGCCAGGATGAACGCGCCCAGCGCGGTCACCCAGCGCCGTGACGAGGTCACGATCAGCGCGCTGCCCAGCGCGGTCGGCACACCGAGCACCAGGGCCATCACGACGTCCGGCCGCACGTGCGCCTCGATTCGAAGGGTCGCGATGATGGCGAGAAACACGCCGATCGCACAGCCGACCAGCATCGCGCTCGTCAACACCCTGGCCCGAGGGAAGGGAATCACACCAGTAACAGTACGCAGGCCAGAGCTAGTTTCTTGGTCTGAGGGCGAGTGTGGCCGAGCCGTTATCGGATCGGTATTGCGCAGGCGTCGCTGGCCTCGGCGATCACCGCGCCGCGGGGCTGGTCGGGCCGCCGACCCTGTTCGTAGGCCGCGCCGGTGAGCGCGGGGGCGTCGGCCAGCGCGGTGATCTCCGCGGAACTGAAAGCCCGCCCACGCGACAAGAACCGCAGTCCTTCGGGCGCTTCCAGCGAAAACCCGGAACCGCGGCCAGGTACGACGTCGATCACCAACTGGGTGTGCTGCCAGGCCGCGAACTGCGGTCCGGAGATCCACACCGGAACCCCGTCGGGCTGATCGTCGCCGGTGACGTCGAGCAGGCCGAGCAGTACGTCGCGGTCACCGACGATGAAGTCGCCGACCGGGTAACACATCGGCGAGGATCCGTCGCAGCAGCCACCGGACTGGTGGAACATCACCGGTCCGTGCCGCTGCTGCAGTTCGCCGAGCAGCTGCGCAGCCGCCCGGGTGATCAACACCCGCGCCGGGACCACCATGCACGCCAGGTTACTGCCGCCGCGACAATGTCGGGATGAGCAGCCAGACACCCGAAGATCCGTACCTGTGGTTGGAAGACGTCAGCGGCGAGCGGGCGCTGGACTGGGTGCGCGCACACAACGAGCCCACACTGGCCGAACTGTGCGGTGAACGCTTCGAGCAACTGCGCACCGAAGCACTCGAGGTGCTCGACACCGACGCCCGGATCCCGTACGTGCGCCGGCGCGGCGAGTACCTGTACAACTTCTGGCGCGACGGCGCCAACCCGCGCGGGTTGTGGCGGCGCACCACGCTGGACAGTTACCGCAGCGACGAACCGGACTGGGATGTCCTGATCGACGTCGACGCACTGGCCGGCGCCGAGGACGAGAACTGGGTGTGGGCCGGCGCCGAGGTGGTCGAGCCGGAACTGACCCGTGCGCTGATCAGCTTGTCGCGCGGCGGCTCGGACGCCACGGTGGTCCGCGAATTCGATCTGGTCACCCGCACGTTCGTCGATGACGGCTTCGCGCTGCCGGAAGCCAAGACCGACGCGTCCTGGCAGGGTCCGGACACCGTGCTGGTGGGCACCGACTTCGGCCCGGGCTCGCTGACCGAGTCCGGGTATCCGCGGATCGTCAAACGCTGGCAGCGAGGGCAACCGCTGGAGCAGGCGACCACGCTGTTCACCGGCGATCCGAGTGACGTCTCGGTGGGTGCGGGTTACGACCCGACGCCCGGCTTCGAGCGGCTGTTCGTGGTCCGCGCGCTGGACTTCTTCAACCGGGAACGCTACGAGTTGCGCGGCGAGGAGCTGATCCGGCTGGACGTGCCCACCGACGCCGCGATCTCGACGCACCGGCAGTGGCTGCTGATCCGACCGCGCACCGACTGGTGGGTGGCCGACACCTGCTATCCGGCCGGTTGCCTGCTGGCCGCTGACTATGACGAATTCCTGTCCGGGACAATCAATCTGAGCGTGGTCTTCGAACCCGATCCGCACACCAGCCTGCAGACCTACTCGTGGACCAGGGATCGGCTGATCCTGGTCACCCTGGTCGACGTCAGCACCCACGTCGAGGTGGTGCTGCCGGGATCATGGCGCCGTGAGCCGGTGCCGGGCATCCCGCCCAACACCACCTCGGTGCTCGTCGACACCGACCAGTACGGCGACGAGATCATGGTGGACTGCAGCGGTTTCGACACCCCGTCGCAGTTGCTGTGGGGTCACGCCGGCGACGAGTTGACCGCGCTCAAGAGCGCGCCAGACTTCTTCGACGCCTCCGGCATCGAGGTGCACCAGCACTTCGTCGCGTCGACCGACGGCACGAAGATTCCGTATTTCGTCGTGCGGCCGCGCAATTCCGCCGGGCCGGGCCCGACGCTGCTCAGCGGCTACGGCGGTTTCGAGAACTCCAACACTCCGGGCTACGCGGGCGTGCTGGGCCGGTTGTGGTTGTCCCGCGGCGGTACCTACGTGTTGGCCAACATCCGTGGCGGCGGCGAGTACGGGCCCACCTGGCACACCCAGGCGATCCGGGAGAACCGGTACAAGGTGTACGAGGACTTCGCCGCGGTGGCACAGGATCTGGTCGACCGTGGCATCACCACCGTGCCGCAACTGGGCGCGCAGGGCGGCAGCAACGGCGGGCTGTTGATGGGCGTGATGTTGACCCGCTACCCGCAGCTGTTCGGCGCGCTGGTCTGCAGCGTCCCACTGCTGGACATGAAACGCTTCCACCTGCTGCTCGCGGGCGCGTCCTGGGTGGCCGAGTACGGCAACCCTGACGACCCGGCGGATTGGGAGTTCATCGCGAAATATTCGCCGTACCAGAATATTTCGCCGGACGCCGACTACCCGGCGTTGTTGATGACCACCTCGACCCGAGATGACCGGGTGCATCCCGGGCACGCCCGCAAGATGACCGCGGCGCTCGAGGCCGTCGGCCATCGGGTGCGCTACTACGAGAACATCGAAGGTGGGCACTCCGGTGCGGCCGACAACGCACAGGTGGCGTTCAAGTCCGCACTGACCTACGAGTTCCTGTGGCGCATGCTGGGTTGACCCAGCCCTCGCGACCTCCCGGGCTACTTCGCCCAGCCTCCCGGGCCTGCGGTTTCATACCCGACACGCCGCTCTCGGCGTATCAAAACGCAGGAAGTGGCACGGGATGATTGTCCGCGCTGCGCTTTCATACGCCTTCCCCGGCGTGTCGGGTATGAAACCGCAGTGGCGACGGCAGGAAGGTCCGTCAGTCTGTCAGCCCGGCTTGCGCACCGTGCGCTGGGCCACCCCGCCGAGCCCGGCCGCCACGACGCCGAGTAGCACCAACGCGCCGCCGACGGCCAGGGTGAGGTTGAGCCACTGATGCATGCTGTCGGTGGCGTGCCGGATCAGCGCCTCGGCGATCTGCCGGATGTCTGCGCTGGCGGTGTCCAATGCGGCATCCAGTGCGCGGCGGCCCACTTCCAGACCGGCCCAGCCGGCGGCACCCACCAGGAGCGCCGAAACCCCCAGGGCACCCAGGGCTTTCCCGCGCGAACGGGCCACCCCCAGCGTCAGCAATGCGAGCACACCGGTGAGCAGGGTGGCGCCCACACTGACCCACGGTCCCCAGGTGGCGGCCTGCTGCAGCCGGCCGGGACGCAGCGCGTCGGGGGCGGCCTCGGTCAGTGGTACCGGCAGGCTCTCGGGCACCCTGATGTCGAATTGCTGCAGCGTCGGCTGGAATGCGCTGTCGGCCAGCATCGGCGCGATGTCGATCACCCAGCGGCCCTGCGGGTCGGTGCCGGAGGCGACTGTGTTGGTGAACAGCCAGCGGTGCGCGAACCGGTTGGCCTGCGCGAACTGGCCCGGGAACGCCGAGCCGCCGGTGTAGGCCGCGGCCACCGAACGCAGCACCGACTCGTTGCCGGTGTAACCGAGTTCGACCACCTGGGTGGCCAGTTCAGCGGCCACCGCTTGTTGCAGTTGGGAATCAGACGCCGCGCGCTGCGCGAACGCGGCGTACCCGTCGGCATCGACCACGTTCTGCTGCACCCACGACGTCGGCAGCGCGACGGCCAATGCGGCCGTGGTGAGCAACCACAGCAGTGCCGTGCACACCAACCGCACCCGTCGGCCTCCTTCTGGTCACCAGCGTCATCTCGCCCCGTGCATCTTCTCGCATCGGCTCACCTCGCGATGCCCCGCACGTAGGCGGCCTGCCCGAGATGCTGGGCGCAGTCGTCGACGATGCTGACCAGCCGCACCCCAGCGGTCACCGGAGGAGCCCAGTTGCGGTCCACGATTCGGCCCAGCTCCTGCGGCGTCACGGTGGCCAGGTACTCCAGCGTGGCGTCGTGCACACCGTGGTAGTAGCCGGACAGCAACCCGGCCGACGCCCGCACCTTGCCGACGTCCTCGGCGGTGTGCCCGTAGCCGTGCGCGTCGCGCGGCAGGTCCAGCGCGAAGCGATCCACCCAGCCGTCGGTGAACCACACCTGCTCGCGCTCAGCGATGTCGCACAGCTGCCAGTCGTGGATCCGCGCGCTGTGCCACACCAGCCAGGCAATGCTGTTGGCGTTCGGCGTCGGACGGTAGGCGGAGACCTTGTCGCTCAGCCCGTCGGTGATCTCGTCGACGTGCTCGATCAGTCGGGTGAAGGCGTCGCGCAGCAGGTCCCGCACGGCCTCGGCATCAGCAGAGTCGGCCATCCCGCCAAGCTACGCCGCTGCGGATGTGGCCTGGCGGCTTGCGCAGAAATACCTACGGTTGGGCCGCTCGCCGCGTGCTTAGCATCGGTGGATGCGCAGTTTCCGCGAGTTCGTCTTCGCCGCGATGATCCCGGTCAATCTCTTGATGATCCTGTGGATGTGGCTCGGCCGCGGCCTGTTCGGTGCCACGCTGGGCTGGATGGCCGCGTTCATGCTCTTCACCGCGGTGCCGCTGCTGCTGATCCTGCTCACCATCACGACCGTGCTGGCCTTCCAGCAGCCCGGAAAGCCCCGGTTGAGCACGGCCAGCGCGTGCACTCAAGTCGGACTGTGGTCGATCATGCTGGTCTTCGGCGCAGTGGTGGTCGACGTCGACGACGGCAGCCCCGAGGAGTCCGTGCTGATCAACCTGATCGGCTGGAGCCCTGAGACTTTGGGCTTCAGCCTGCAGTTCACCGCGGTGCTGGCCGGCGCCGCGCTGGTGTGCTGGGTGTGCCTCGCCGCGTTGTTGATCGCCGGGTTGAAGCGCCGCCGGCCCGCCGCTACGCCGGTTCCTCGGTAGTGCGATGGAACACCGCCTCGACGTTGTTGCCGTCGGGGTCGCGCACGAAGGCGCCGTAGTAGCCGGGGTGATATTCCGGCCAGATCCGCGGCGCATGCAGCGACTCGGCCCCCAGCTCCAGCGCGGCCCGGTAAAACGCGTCTACCGCGTCGACGTCCGCCGCACCGAACGCGATGTGCACTTCGCGGTTGGGTCCGTTGGCGTCCCCGGCTGAGGCGTCGGCGATCCAGAAGGACGGGTGGTCGCGGCCGTAGCCGATGGCCACCCCGTAATCCAGCTGTCTGGTGTAGCCGAGCACACCGAGCACCCGGTCGTAGAACTGTTGTGATGCGGTCCAGTCCTGGCAGTTGATTCCGAGGTGATCGATCATCATTGCGACGCTACGCCCGGAGCACGGAATTATCGGCGGGAACCAGCGCGGATCAGACCTAGACTTTGAGCCCATGCGCACCTTCGCCACGCCGGTGACCGTGGCCCTGGTGATTTGGGCTGCTGGTGCCAGCGCGGCGCTGTGGCTGGCGATTCCCATCCTCGTGATGCTCACCCCGGCACTGTGTTTCGCGTTCCGTCCGGCTCCTGCACGACGCCTTTCGATCCAGACCGCATCGGTCAGCGTGTTGTGGGCGGGGCTGGCGACGATCGGTGTCGCCGGAGCGGGGTTTCGCCGTGACCAGACCTACCAGTCGCTGCTGACCCTGGCCCTCGGCGAACATCTGCGCCACCTCGGCGAGGTTCTGGTCACGGCCGCCATCCACGTGGGCGGCATCGCCTGGATCGTGTTCACCTGCGCCGCAATGAGCGGGATCGTGCCGAACAATCCGGGCGTCAGCCGACTCACCCGCGCGGTGTTCGACCTGATGCCCGCGGTGAACGTGATCCTGCTGGTCTGGGTATGGGTCGGCCGCGGCTGGTTCGGCGCACTGGGCGCGAACGTGTTCTTCCTTACCTTCATGCAGTTTCCGTTCCTGGTGGCGGCGGCGGCCCTGACCACCTGGCTGGCCCTGACCCAAGCACCGGACCGGCCCCGCTGGCTGATCGGCAGCCAAGCCGTCGCGCAGACGGTGGCGTGGCTGAGCCTGCTCGTCTACGGCTTCGTCGTGGTGGACACCGATAACGTCGGCACCGCACCGGGCAAGACCTATTTCTCGGCGCTCACCGCAGTGTTCGGCTCAGACGAGCAGACCCTGCAGCTGAGCCGGACCCTGGAGTCGCTCAGTGCCATGGCCGGCACGTGCGCCTGGTTCGCGCTGCTGGCCGCCCTGCTCGCCGCCCGGCTCCGATCGGCAGGTCCGATCCGCGCCGGGCACCCGGAGCAGCGACGTACATTCGAGGCATGACCTCCGATACTCCACGTCAGAACGAATACGACCTGGTCATCCGGGGTGGGACCGTGGTCGACGGGCTGGGCGGAGACCCCTACCCGGCCGACGTCGCAATCCGCGACGGCGTCATCGTCGAAGTCGGCGCCGTCACCGGAACCGCGGCCCGCGAGATCGACGCGACCGGTCATCTGGTCACGCCGGGGTTCGTCGACTTGCACACCCACTATGACGGTCAGGCGATCTGGAGCGAGCGGCTCACCCCGTCGTCGGCGCACGGCGTCACCACCGCGGTGATGGGCAACTGCGGCGTCGGCTTCGCCCCGTGCCGGCCGGCCGACCACGACGTGCTGGTGGACGTGATGGCCGGGGTCGAGGACATTCCCGGGTGTGGTGATGGTCGACGGGCTGCCCTGGACCTGGGAGACCTTCCCCGAGTTCCTCGACGCCCTGGATGCCGGTAAGCGGGACATCGATGTGGCTGCGCTGCTGCCGCATTCACCGCTGCGGGTGTACGTGATGGGCCAACGCGGCATCGACCGCGAACCGGCCACCGCCGAGGATCTGGCGCTGCTGCGCAAGCTGACCGCCGAGGCCGTGCAGGCCGGCGCGCTGGGTTTCGCGTCGTCGCGGTTCACGTTGCACAAGACCGAAAGTGGGCGCCCCATCCCCAGTTACGACGCCGACTACGCCGAGATCGAGGCCATCGCCCGGGGCGTGGACGACGCCGGCGGCGGGTTGATCCAGTTCGTCCCCGACCTGGTGGCCGGTGACTACCAACCGGTGCTGCAGACCGTGTTCGACGTCGCCGCCGAGGTGGGCCTGCCGGTGACGTTCACGCTGGCGATCGGCAACGCCGGACCGCCGTTCTACCTGGATGCCTTGACCATGGTGGAGAAGGCCAACGCCGACGCGGGTGACGACGGCCCACGGGTCACCGCGCAGATCTTCCCCCGCCCGATCGGTCTGGTGCTCGGCCTGGAACTGTCCGGCAATCCGTTCGTGCTCTACCCCAGCTACCGGGCACTGGCCGCGATGCCACTGGCCGAGCGGGTCGCTGAGATGCGCAAACCCGAAGTCCGGCAACGTATTCTGAGCGATTCACCGGCCAGCGACGGGCATCCGCTGATGTTCGCGGTGCAGGCCTGGGACTACATGTTTCCGCTGGGCGCCGACCCGGATTACGAACCGGACCCGTCCACCTCGATCGGCGCGCGGGCCCGGGCGCGCGGCATCGACCCGCTCGAGGAGGCCTACGACCGGCTGCTCGACGACGACGGGCACGCCATGCTGTTGGTGACGCTGGCCAACTTCCGCGACGGCTCCCTGGACACCGTCGCCGAACTGCTGCCGCGCGAGGACGTGGTGCTCGGTCTCGGTGACGGCGGCGCGCACTACGGCATGATCTGCGACGCGTCCTTCCCGACCTATCTGCTTTCCCACTGGGTACGCGACCGCGACTCGGGCCGGTTGTCGATCCAGCAGGCGGTGCGGGAGTTGACGTCGGTGCCGGCCCGGGTGGCGGGTCTGGCCGATCGGGGTCGCATCGCGGTCGGCTACAAGGCCGATCTCAACGTGATCGACGCCGACCGGCTGCGGTTGCACCGGCCGGTGGTCAGCCACGACCTGCCCGGCGGTGGGCGCCGGCTGGACCAAACCGCCGACGGCTACGTCGCCACCGTCGTCTCCGGGCAGGTGATCGCCGAGCACGGCCGGCCCACGTCGGCGCGGCCCGGGCGGCTGGTCCGCGGCCGCCAACCCGCACCGGCCTCAACGGACTAGGGTCGGGTTCGTGAGCGGCACCGTGGACCTGGACCGATTGACCGAGGCGCTGAGCGACTACGACGCGGCCTTCCTGGTCACCGTCGGCGCCGACTTCCGCGCGCACACCGTGATGGTCGATCCAGTGCTGGTCGACGGCGTCTTCGAGGTCGGCCAGATCGGCGGGCACACCAGCGCCAACCTGGAATCCGGCCACGTCGACGTCAGCCTGCTGTGGCCGCCGCATGAGCCCGGCGGTTACGCCTTGATGGTCGATGGCCGCGGCGAGTTGGTCGGCGATGCGTTGCGGGTGGTGCCGGTCAAGGCGCTGCTGCATCGGCGGGCCGCACCCGGATCACCGGCTGCCGAGTCCGGCTGCCTGCACGATTGCGTGGTGTTCAAGGCCTGAGTCCGCGGCCCGCGACTTTTCGGCTCGAGTTCGGGGCATAACCGGGCGCCGAGGTGGGTATGGGCGCAGTGATGGATGTCTACAACCTTGCCTTCGAATGGACCGAAACCAACCGACACTGGCTCATCGAAGTACCGATCCGGATCGTCGCCTACATCATCGTCGCCCTGGTCGTCCGCTGGCTGCTGCACCGGATGATCGACCGGGCGTCCACCGGCAGAACCCGTAAGGCCAGCAAGCACGACACGGTGGAGCACACGCCGGAGGGCAGCGCCGAGGTACCCGACAAGACGCCGCCGATGCTGCGCTTCCTGCGCGAGCGCGCGCCGACCAACACCACCGGCGCGAAGACCGCCGAACGTCGCCAGCAGCGCGCCCAGACCATCGGCTCGGTACTGAAGTCCACGGTGTCGATCGTGTTGCTGGTCTGGCTGGCGCTGGCGCTGCTCAACGTGCTCGGCGTCAACATCGCACCGTTCATCGCTTCGGCCGGTGTGGTCGGCTTGGCCATCGGCTTCGGCGCGCAGAACCTGGTGCGTGACTTCGTAACCGGGGTGTTCATGCTGCTCGAAGACCAGTACGGGGTGGGTGACATCGTCGACTTCGGCGAGGTGATCGGCGAAGTGGAAAGCGTGGGGTTGCGGGTCACCACGGTGCGCGACATCGACGGCACGTTGTGGTACATCCGCAACGGCGAGATCCTGCGGGTCGGGAACATGAGCCAGGACTACGCCGTCGCCCGGATCGAGGTGCCGGTGGCGCTGACCGCCGACGTGGTGAAGGCCGAGCGGGTCGCGGTGCAAGCCGCCGAGACCGCAATCAAGGACGCCAGCCTGGCCAAGAAGGTGATCGGCGAGCCGGAAATGCTGGGTGTGCAGGAGCTTTCACCGGATCTGCTCAAGCTGCGGATGACCGTGAAGACGCAGCCGAATGCGCAGTGGTCGGTGCAGCGCCGGTTGCGGCGTGAGATCCTGCGGGCCTACGACCAGCACGGCATCGACCTGCCGTACCCGAACGGCCGCGGCGTGCTGCTGGCCGAGCGCGGCGAGGAATAGCCGGTCAACGGGTGCGCAGCGGGACCGCGATGCCGGCGACCATCAGCAGCACGTCGTCGCAGGCGGCGGCGATCTGCGTGTTGAGAATTCCGAGCTGATCGCGAAACAGCCGGCCCGAGGCGGTATCCGGCACCACGCCGCTACCCACCTCGTTGCTGACCGCCACCACCGGTACCGGGCAGTCTTGCAGCGCGGCCACCAGCTCGCCGATGTCGGCGGCCAGTGCTTCGACCGCGGCGCCGTCCCAGCCGTCGTGGTGATCGATGCGTCCGGTCAGCCAGGTGCCCAAACAATCGAGCAGTACCGGGGCATCCGCACCGCGCAAATGCGGTGCCACGTCCAGGGTTTCGACGGTGCGCCAGTGCGCGGGGCGGCGGGCCCGATGCGTGCGGATCCGCTCGGCCCATTCGTCGTCGCCGTCGCGGCGTCCACCGGTGGCGAGATAGGTCACCCGGTCGTACCCGGACAGCAACGCCTCGGCGCGCACCGACTTGCCACTGCGCACACCACCGAGCACCAGGGTGCGGTTTGGGTATTCAGTCTTGGCGCCCGCGCCGAGTTCGACGATTTCGCCGTCGCGGCCGGCCCGCGCGCCGCAGTCCGCCAGCGCCTGATCGAGTTCCGGTCCGGGCGGGTTGTGGTGACTCAGGTGCACGGCCACCACCTCGGTGTGCTGCTGGACGGCGCCCGAGGCTCGCAGTTCGGCCAGGGTGGCCGCGAACGCCGGTAGATCGTGGTGGTCGGTGCCGTGGCTAATGTAGGGGCCGAAGGTCTGCTCCAGGAACAACGCGTCGAAGCCCGCACCGGCGACGGCGGCCCGGGTACCGGCCGGCAGCGGCCCGGTGTCGGTGGCCCACAACATCTTTGCCCCACCGCGCGACACTGCGTAGAGCACCGCGGTGTCCCCGACCACCCCGGTATGCGCGGCTTCCAACACCGACACTGCGTAGTCCTCGCCGCCATCGCCGGGCAGGGTCAACTGCTCGCCCGGATCGACGGTGCGGAACCGGATCGGATCGTCCGGGCCCACCCAGTCCCGGCACTGATCGACCGCGCCGGGCGGGCCGATCACCTCCAACGGTTCGGGGTGACCGGCCCATCCCCGCATCACCAGCGCCGCCGGGCCGACGTGGTCGAAATGCCCGTGGGTCAACAGGATATAGCGCACACCGGCCAGCGTCCGGCCGTGGCGCAGCGCCGACCGCGGCGCCTCCGGGCTGCAGTCGATCAGCACGGTGCCGTCGACCAGGGCTGCGGTCTGCCCACGAATTTCGTTGGCCGCCAACGCCCATCGGCATGAGCGGCAATTGCAGAACGGGTTCGGCCAGCCGTCGGCGCTGCCGGTGCCCAGCAGCAGCACCTGCATCACGGCACCGTCCCGTCGCGTACCGGCAGCACTGAGATGTTCCCGTCGTGCTGCACCACCTGCACGTTGGCCTGATACACCGCGGCGATCCGCTCGGCGGTCAGCACCTGCGCCGGAGCACCGTCGGCCACCACCCGGCCGGTCTGCAGCATCACCATCCGGTCGGCGTACTGGCCGGCCAGCGTCAGGTCGTGCATGGCCGCGAGCACGGTCAACCGGTCGGCGCTGCGCATGGTGTCGACCAGTTCGAGCACCTGCTGTTGGTGCCCGATGTCCAACGCGCTGGTGGGTTCATCGAGCATCAGCACCGACGGTTGCTGCGCCAGCGCCCGGGCCAGCACCACGCGCTGCAGTTCACCGCCGGACAGTTCGGTGGCCAGCCGATCGGCCAGATCGGTTAGGTCCAACCGCTGCAACACTTCCCGCACCGCCTCGCGGTCGAGCCTCGAGGGCGCCCCGAACCGTGCGATGTGCGGGGTGCGGCCCAGCGCCACCAGCTCACCGACCCGCACGCCGTCAGGCACGGTTGGGCGTTGCGGCATCAACGCAACCACGGCCGCAGTCTGCTTGCGCCGCACCGCGTGTGGATCCAGGCCGGCCAGCCGCACGGTCCCGGTCACGTCGGCCGCACCGCCGAGCAGGCCGGCCAGCACATGCAGCAACGTGGTCTTACCGGCGCCGTTCGGGCCGACCACGCTGACCCACTCGCCGGCCTCCACCGTCAGGTTGACGCCGTCGAGAACCATCGCGCCGCGGCGCTGTACCCGCAGGTCGACACATGTCACGGCGGTCATGTCGCGCTCCGGCTGCGGCGCAACACCACCAAGAAGAACGGCGCGCCGATCGCGGCGGTCACCACGCCGATCGGCAGTTCGGCCGGCGCCAACGCCCAGCGCGCCAACACATCTGTCAACATCAGGAAGGCCGCACCGGCGAGCACCGACAGCGGCAGCAGCAGCCGGTGTCCGGGACCGACCAGCAGCCGCATCGCATGCGGCACCACGATGCCGACGAACCCGATCAACCCGCTGACGCTGACCACCGCCGCGGTACCCAGGGTGGCCACCGCGACCAGCAGCAGCCGCACCCGGGCCGGGTCGACCCCCAGGCTGGCAGCCTCCAGATCGCCGACCGCCATCACGTCCAGGATCCGGCCGAACAGCAGGATCACCGCGACGGTGAGCAGCACATACGGCAGTGCGACCCCGACCTCGGTCCAGCCGTTGGTGGCCAGCCGGCCCAGCAGCCAGCTGTACACCTGCCGCATCGAGTCGTCGTAGCGCTGCTGTAAGAAGGTTTGGCCGGCGTTGGCGAACGCGGCCACCGCGACCCCGGCCAGGATGATCACGGTCTCGGTCTGGCCGCCGACCCCGCGACTGAGCAGATAGGTGGCGGTCACTGCCAGCAGCCCGCCGGCGAAGGCGGCCGCGGGCACCGCGAATGTGCTTACCGCCGTGCCGAATACGATCACCGCGGTGGCTCCCAGCCCGGCCCCGCTGGACACGCCCAGCAGATACGGGTCGGCCAGCGGGTTGCGGAACACCCCTTGATAGGCCGCGCCCGCGATGGCCAGCGTGCCGCCCACCAGCGCGCCGAGCACCACCCGCGGCAGCCGGATCTGCCACAGCACGGCCTGCTGCGCGGCGCTCAGGCCGTGCTCGACATCGATGCCGGGCAGCCGGTCGAGCAGCGCGGCCAGCACCGCGCGCACCGGCAGGTCCGCCGGCCCGACCAGCGTCGCGAACAGGGCTGTGGCCAGCGCGCCGAGCACGCCCGCCGCGATCACCGCCCCGCGGTGCCGGTCAGCCCGCGGCCGCGACAGCGTGCACCTCTGCGATCACGTCGCCGATCTGGCGCACCATATCGACCACCCGTGGGCCCCAACGGCTGGCGACGTCAGCGTCCAACTCGTAGATCCGCCCGTCGCGTACCGCCGACACCTGCGCCCAACCGGGCCGCTCGGTGACCGCAGCCGCGCTCACCCCGCAGCACTGCACGTCGGCCAGGAAGATCAGTTCCGGATCGGCGCTCACCACGAACTCTTCGGACAGTTGCGGGTAGGCGTCCGTGCCGGAGCCGTCGGCGATGTTGGTCAACCCGAACAGCCCGTAGAGGTGCCCGACGAACGACGCCCCGGTGACGCTGAACAGCGTGGGATCCAGTTCGTGGTAGTAGGTCAGGTCGGTGCGTGGGGTGGCGGCGACGACGTCGTCGATCTCGCGGCGCATCTCGGCCACCAGTTCGTCGGCCTCGGTGATCTGTCCGGTGGCCGCGCCGATCTGCTCGATCTGGGCGTAGACGTCGTCGAGGTTCACCGGCGCGGGCTGCGATAGCAGCTCGACGCCGGCCGCGCCCAACCCGGCGGCCAGGTCGTCGGGCGCGTCGTCGATGATCACCAGATCCGGCTGATAGCTCAGGATCGCTTCGATGTTGGGGGTGTAGCCGGACAGGTCGGCCTGAGTGGGCACGCCGGTGGGATGGTTGGACTGCCCGTCCACGGCGATCACCTGCGGACCGGCGCCGAGCGCCCAGAGCGTCTCGGTGGCCGACGGGCTCAGCGACACGATTCGCTGCGGACGCTCCCCGGTGTTGGTGGCGGGTTGCGGTGCCGCCGTGCAGGCGCCGAGGCAGACGGCCAGCAGCGCCGACAGCATCGCGATCAGCTGCGCCAGGCACTTCGCGGGGTGCTTCACGACGAGAACCAGTCCTTCATCCGAGGAGGCTTCGGTCCGTGGCTCAGCTGACCTGGCTTGGCCGCGTCGAACGGCTTCACAGTTGCGGGACAGCGCGGGTTTCGAACCCGACTTCACTGGACACCACGCGCCCGACGGCGCCGGGCATGACGAGCCTAGCTCTCGGCGCGGACCGGCCGAAAACGTGGTGATCAGCGTGGTGGCCACGGTGCTGCTGAAACCTGCTGCGCTGCAAGCATCCAGATGCCGAAAGGCCCGGCCTGCCGAAGCAGACCGGGCCTTCCCGTGTAGAGCTGGACTCAGAAGCCCATGTCGCCCATGCCACCGGTCGGGTCGCCGACGGGAGCGGCGGCCTTCTCCGGCTTGTCGGCCACGACGGCCTCGGTGGTGAGGAACAGCGCCGCGATGGACGCCGCGTTCTGCAGCGCCGAGCGGGTGACCTTCACCGGGTCGGCGACGCCGGCCTTGAGCAGATCCTCGTACTCGCCGGTGGCAGCGTTCAGCCCGGTGCCGGACTTCTCGTTGCGCACCTTCTCGGCGACCACGCCGGGCTCCAGGCCTGCGTTGAAGGCGATCTGCTTCAGCGGAGCCTCAAGCGCGACCTTGACGATGTTGGCGCCAGTGGCCTCGTCACCGTCGAGCTTGAGCTCGTCCAGAGCCGGAGCCGACTGCAGCAGGGCCACGCCACCACCGGCGACGATGCCCTCCTCGACGGCGGCCTTGGCGTTGCGCACGGCGTCCTCGATGCGGTGCTTGCGCTCCTTGAGCTCCACCTCGGTGGCAGCACCGGCCTTGATCACCGCAACACCGCCGGCCAGCTTGGCCAGCCGCTCCTGCAGCTTCTCGCGGTCGTAGTCGGAGTCGCTGTTCTCGATCTCGGACCGGATCTGGGCCACCCGGCCGGCGATGGCGTCGGAGTCACCGGCGCCCTCGACGATGGTGGTCTCGTCCTTGGTCACGACGATCTTGCGGGCCTGGCCCAGCAGCGAGATGTCGGCGGTCTCCAGGGACAGACCGACCTCTTCGCTGACGACCTGACCACCGGTGAGGATGGCCATGTCCTGCAGCATCGCCTTGCGGCGGTCACCGAAGCCCGGCGCCTTGACGGCCACGGACTTGAAGGTGCCGCGGATCTTGTTGACCACCAGGGTGGACAGGGCTTCGCCCTCGACGTCCTCGGCGATGATCAGCAGCGGCTTGCCGGACTGGATGACCTTCTCCAGCAGCGGCAGCAGGTCCTTGACGGTCGAGATCTTGGAGCTGACCAGCAGGATGTAGGGATCCTCCAGGACGGCTTCCTGACGCTCGGCGTCGGTCACGAAGTAACCCGAGATGTAGCCCTTGTCGAAGCGCATACCCTCGGTGAGCTCGAGCTGCAGGCCGAAGGTGTTGGACTCCTCGACGGTGATGACACCCTCGTTGCCGACCTTGTCCATGGCCTCGGCGATCAGGTCGCCGATGGTGGTGTCGCCCGCGGAGATCCCGGCGGTGGCCGCGATCTGCTCCTTGGTCTCGACCTCCTTGGCGCTCTTCAGCAGGGTCTCGGTGACCTTCTCGACGGCCTTCTCGATGCCGCGCTTGAGGCCGAGCGGGTTGGCGCCGGCCGCGACGTTGCGCAGACCTTCGCGAACCAGAGCCTGGGCCAGCACGGTGGCGGTGGTGGTGCCGTCGCCCGCGACGTCGTCGGTCTTCTTGGCGACTTCCTTGACCAGCTCAGCGCCGATCTTCTCGTACGGGTCCTCCAGCTCGATCTCCTTGGCGATGGACACACCATCGTTGGTGATCGTGGGGGCACCCCACTTCTTCTCCAGGACGACGTTGCGGCCCTTGGGGCCCAGCGTCACCTTCACGGCGTCGGCGAGGGCGTTCAGGCCCCGCTCGAGACCCCGACGGGCCTCTTCGTCATACGCAATTGTCTTGGCCATTGCGAAGTTCTTCCTCCATATAGGGGATGACTCAATTACTTACGCTGGCCGGGTGCAGTGCCCGCGACGGACGGCCGTGGGGAATTGGGCCCCTGCCTCACCGTCCCGACCTAGCACTCACAAGTCGAGAGTGCCAACTGCATTCTTAGCACTCGGGCATGGCGAGTGCAAGGTGTGTTCGCCCGTCGCGATCGGACGATTCCTGCCGAGATCGAGACGATCAGCTGCCGGCCTGGTAGACGAACAGATCCACCCGATCCCCGGCGGCGAGGATCAGCAGGGTGTGCGCCCGCGGCGGAGTGCCCTGGAAGTCGTCGGTGAGCACGTCGTTGCCGGACGCCACCCGGGTGGTCACCGCGAGTTGGTGGTACGGGAGCGCGCCGGGCTGCGGGGTGTCCGCGTTGCACACGAAGGTCGGTCGCCGACTGAAGTCCGCGACGATCTCGTCGTTGCAGCGTGGTGTGCGCAGCGCCGGAAAGCCCGGATTGGCCTGCGCGACGGCGGCGACGGCGTCATCGAAGGTTCCGGGGGCGCGGTAGGTGCCCCACACCGCCGGGGCACCGGTGAAGAACGGCGACTCGGTCATGTCCAGGAACGTGAAGCCGTCCGGGATTGCGATCTCGAGGTGTTCCATCAACCGTGCCGAACCCCGCTCATCGAGATGACGCGGTTTCGGGTCGTCATCGAAGACGAAGAACATCACTCCGAAGGCCACGATCAGGGCAACGAAGCCGACCAGGATGGGCGCCAGGACCAGGGTCAGAACGCGCTGCACGCGGGCGCGACGTAGCCGCTCGGGATCGGCTGGTCGTCGACGGCTGGAATTCACCGGACACTCCATTTCGGTCGGGGGCGATGTTGGTCGCGCCTGCTCATCAGTTGCCGCGCGCGAAGACGAACAGCCTTACCTGCGCGTGATCATCGACCAACAACAGAGTCTCGGTGTTGGGCGGAGCGCCGGCGAAGTTGTCCGAAAGGACCGTGTGCCATCCACGGTGCGGGTGCTGACCCGCAACATTGCGTCCGGACTGCACGTGAAACCAGCACTGCTGTCGAAATCCTCGATGATCTCGTCGTCGCAGCCCGCCGAGCGAAACAGCGGAAAGTCCGAATTGACGTCGCGCAGCGCCTGCTCAGCTGCGGCCAGGTCCACAGGCGCGCGGTAGCGGCCGCGGTAGTCGTCGTAGCCGGAGAACACCACGTAGGCCGACGCGTCCTCGAAGACGAACCCGTCCGGGATGATGACATCCCTGCCTTGCAGCGCCTCCGATGCCGCCTCAGCATCCATGGGTTGCTGGCCCCAGTTGTCGTCGTCGAGAAAAAGGGACCAGAACAACGTGATTCGCACCGCGAAGAGCAACCCGGCTACCGCGATGCCCGCGGTGACGACCGCCAGCAGCACATGCCACCAGCGCAGCCCGCGGCGCGCCGGACGTTGTACGGTCACCATTCGACGCTAACCGGTGTGGGGTGCTGGTTCGGGCATTGAATTGCCGGCGCTCGGCGACCGTGCCGTCACCGTCACCGCCACCGCCACCGCCACCGCGTTGAAAGCCTGCAGGAGGATTCCTCATTCGATGTTCGTAGAGCCGCGAGCAAGGAATGACGTACCTCGTCGGCGCCGAGTGAGGAATCACGTACCCCGTCGCCGCCGAGTGAGGAATCACGTATCTCGTCGCCGCCGAGTGAGGAGTGACGCACAGGGTTACTCGCACAACGTGTACAGGATTCCTCAGTCGGCACGTAGCACCTGCAGGATTCCTCACTCGGCAGCAAAAGTGTGCGTGGTTCCTCACTCGGCGCGGGTTCAATGCCGAATGAGGTCCCGTCTTCGACTGACACGCAGCTACCGCCTGCGTGTCCAGCTCTCAGCGGTGTTGGCGTTCCGCGCTCACCCGTTCGGCCAGGCGGCCCCGGCGTTCTTGCTGACGCTCCTTGACGGCAGTCACCACCTTCTCGACCTTGTCAGCCCGCTGCTGCCGACGCTGCTCGATCCCGGACGCCACGCGATCCACCCGGTCCGCAATTCGCTCCAGCGGACCGACGCGCCGCTGCGGGCCAGGTGCGCCCAGCCGATCCCGAACCTTCTGCTTCAACTCCGGCGCCCGTTGCGGCGCCTTCCCGGCACGGGAGGCCGACGGCTCGGTCGTCTGACCCAACGCCGGGGCCGGCACATTCCGCTTGATCTCGCCGTCGTGCAGATAAGGACGGGTGTCGCCGGGCTTGTCGTGCCGCAGGTAGCCGGCGTCGATGATTGGCCGCAGCACCCGGTCGGCCTGATCCACCAGCTGATCCGGAACTCCGACGAGCCGCAGCGGCTCGGTCAGCGGGAGGTTCTCGGTCGGCACGAAATAGGTCGTCACATTGCCGTCGACGGTGACGTTCTCGGCCGGGACATCGACGGGGTTGGTCGCCGCGATCGGTGGGCCGTGCACGAACTGCGTACCCAACACCGCGTTGGCGCTCGCCAGCAGATTCCACGGCCGGTCCGGCCGGGTTGATCGCCTTGAACACCGTCGCCCCGGGCACCAGCACCGCTTCTTCGGCGTGCCCCGCCGCGATCCCCGCCAGCGAAGACCCGAACAGCAGCGCAGCGGCCGCGGCCGCCGCACCCCACCGCTGATGCGAACAGAACATGTCCTACCCCCCGTTTCGACCCACCCCTGAGTCACCGGCTCAGCAGGTCTCCGGCCCTGCAACCACCCCGCTCGGGACCACCGGTAGGCCCGCGTACAGGTAGCTCTCGATTCCGTTGAGACACGCCCACGGCAGTCGCGACGAACGCCCTGATGAATGAGCGAGATTCGCCATCTTCGTTCCCCCCGAGCAACCTCCCCTGGCCGCTCAAGGTCAGCGAAACTCCGGCACCGAACCGGCTGGGCGACTTTGGCGCCGTGTGTGCCGCAAGCACCGCTGCCGAATGCACCGCCAGGGTCGCCCGCAAGCCCGACCAGCAACCCCGACCCACCATCCACGACACGCGGCCCCGACACGCCGCACCGATATGCGTCTGCGTAATCCGTTCCCGTAGAGTCCATCTGGTTTCAGGAAGGAGTCCACGGGTGCGGGGTGACGCAGCGCCCAGCACCCAGGCACTGCGGAGCTGGCAACGACGGGCTTTGGTCAAGTACTTGGCCGCCCAGCCGCGCGATTTCCTGGCCGTGGCCACCCCCGGCTCCGGGAAGACCACGTTCGCCCTGCGCATCGCGGCCGAGCTGCTGGCCCAGGGCACCGTCCGGCAGGTCACCGTCGTCGTCCCCACCGAGCACCTCAAGGTGCAGTGGGCCGCCGCGGCGGCCCGCCAAGGCATCGCGCTGGACCCGAAGTTCTCCAACTCCAACTCGCAGACCTCCAGCGAGTACCACGGCGTCGTCATCACCTACGCCCAGGTGGCCAGCCACCCGACCCGGCACCGGGTGCGCACCGAGAACCACAAGACGCTGGTGATCTTCGACGAGATCCACCATGGCGGCGACGCCAAGAGCTGGGGCGAGGCGATGCGTGAGGCGTTCGGCGACGCCACCCGCCGGCTCTCGCTGACCGGCACCCCGTTCCGCAGCGACGACAGCCCGATCCCGTTCGTCAGCTACGAACCGGACGCGGCCGGCTACCAGCGCTCGCAGGCCGACCACGTCTACGGCTACGCCGACGCGCTGGCCGACGGCGTGGTGCGGCCGGTGGTGTTCATGGCCTACTCCGGCGAGGCCCGCTGGCGGGACAGCGCCGGCGAGGAACACGCCGCCCGCCTCGGTGAACCGCTGTCGGCCGAACAGACCGCGCGCGCCTGGCGCACCGCGCTCAACCCGGCCGGTGAGTGGATGCCCGCGGTGATCGCGGCCGCCGACCGGCGGCTGAATCAGCTGCGCGAGCACGTGCCGGATGCCGGCGGCATGATCATCGCCTCGGATCAGACCGCGGCCCGCGCCTACGCCGACCTGCTGCTGAAGATCACCGGCGAAGCCCCGACCGTGGTGCTCTCCGACGACCCCGGTTCCTCGGAGCGGATCAGCACCTACTCGGCGGCCACCTCGAAATGGCTGGTGGCGGTGCGGATGGTCTCCGAAGGCGTGGACGTGCCACGGCTGTCGGTCGGGGTGTACGCCACCAGCGCCTCGACGCCGCTGTTCTTCGCCCAGGCCATCGGCCGCTTCGTGCGGTCGCGTCGGCCCGGGGAGACCGCCAGCATCTTCTTGCCGTCGGTGCCCAACCTGCTGCAGCTGGCCTCCGAACTCGAAGAACAGCGCAACCATGTGTTGGGCAAACCGCACCGGGAGAACCAGGACGAGGATCCGCTGGACGCCGAACTGCGCGAGCAGCGCCGCGACGAACCCGGTGAGCAGGACAACGGCTTCGAGATGGTGGGCGCCGACGCCGAACTCGATCAGGTGATCTTCGACGGCTCGTCGTTCGGTACGGCCGCCCCGGCCGGCAGCGACGAGGAGGCCGATTACCTCGGCATCCCCGGCCTGCTCGACGCCAGCCAGATGCGCGATCTGCTGTCGCGCCGCCAAGACGAGCAGCTGCAGAAACGCACCGCCTCCGGCGACCTGCCGCAGTTGGCGTCCACGCACGGGCAGCTGCGCGAACTGCGCCGCGAACTCAACGCCCTGGTTTCGGCCACCCACCACAAGTCGGGCAAGCCGCACGGCTGGATCCACAACGAGCTGCGTCGTCGCTGCGGCGGACCGCCGGTTGCCGCCGCGACCCGCGAACAGCTCAAGGAACGCATCGACGCGGTCCGACAACTGCACCGCGAGTTGTGATTTCGGTGCGTTGGGGGGCGGTGAGCGCCCCTGGGCGCACCGAAATCACGCGACCGGGAACAGTTCCTGCGCGCCGCTGATCCCCTTGAGTTCGACCGCACGGGCGGCGCCGACGTCGATGTCGTCGACGTCGTCCAGCGCGGCACGTACCGGTTCGGTGATCAGGATTTCACCGCCGTCGGCCTGACCGGCCACCCGCGCGGCGATCGCCACGTTGCGGCCGAACAGATCGTCGCCGCGGCGCACCGAGCTGCCCTGGTGGATCCCGATCCGGACCCGGATCGAGCCGTGCCGCTCGCTGCGCTCGGTCAGCGCCCGTTGAATCGCCAGACTGCACCGCACGGCCTCGACCGGATCGGCGAACGCGATCATGAAGCCGTCGCCCTGGTTCTTCACCACATGTCCGCCGTGCCGCTCCACCAAACCGGTGACCAGCTTGTTGTGCCGCTCCAGCAGCCGCACCCACTCCCGATCACCGAGCTTGTCGTTGAGTTCGGTGGAGCCCTCGATGTCGGAGAACGCGATCACCACGTCGCCGTCGGCGGTCAGCCGCGCCAGATCGGGCCGCTCCACCTGCGCCCACCCGGCCAGGTCCTCGATCGAGTTGCGCACGGTGGCGCCGATGCCTTTGTTGAGCAGCGAATCCGCGGTCTGCCACACCGCCTTGACCGCCAGCGGCGCGACCCCACGACGACGACGTCGTCGGCCCTGTTCAGTCCGGACCCGGTCGAGTTCCGCCCGGGTCTGGCTCAGTTGTCTGCGGGAGACCGCCAGCAGTATCGACAGCGTGATGATCGCGGCCACCGCCAGGACGCCGACGCCGGCCGCGGTCAACTGCCAGGCCACGTCAGTCATGGGGTCGAACCCTAGCGATCTCGGTGCGTTAAGGGGCGCTCACCGCCCCCAAACGCACCGAAATCACGACAGGCCGAGCAGTTCCGGCAGGTCGGCAACCGAGTCGATGACGTGGTTGGGCTGCATCGCGAACTCGTCGGTGGCCCACCGGTCCAAGGTGTGCTGGCGGAACTTGCCGGTGCGCACCAGCACCCCGGTCATTCCGACCACCTGCGCGGCCAGCACGTCGACGTTGAGGTCATCGCCGACCATGTACATCTCATCGGGTTCCACCCCGAGCCGCGCCGCCGAGGCCAGGAAGCCCTCCGGCGCGGGTTTGCCCACCGCGGTGGCAGTACGCCCGGACGCCTGCTCCATACCCAGCAGGTACAGCCCGGTGTCGATGCGCAGACCTTCGGTGGTGGTCCACGCCGTGCTGCGGTGCATCGCCACCACCGGCACGCCCTGGGCCATCCAGTCGTACACCCAGGACAGCGTCACGTGGTCGTACTCCGGGCCGGCACCGCCGAGCAGCACCACGTCCGGCGCGGGTGGCATCGGCCCGCCGCGGGTCTGCACCGAAGACACCACATCCAGTCCGGGCATGTCCTCGGCCACGTCGCCGCTGTTGACCAGAAAACACTGGGCATCCGGGTAGCGGTCCCGGACGAAGTCGGCGGTCAGCACCGCGGCCGTGATCACCTCGTCGGGCCGGACGGCCATCCCGGCCTCGGTCAGCAGATCGGCGATCTGGACCCGGGTGCGGGTGGTGGTGTTGGTCAGATACGACCGAGCGATCTGCTGCTCTTCGAGCAGGCGCAGGGTTTCGGCGGCGCCGGGGATCGGTTGCCAGGACGTCACCAGCACACCGTCGATGTCGAAGAGCACTCCGCCGACCGCCATGCCGCCGACAGTAGGCGCACGCCCGCGCGATGCAACTCCGGGGCCGCCGGCTGTGCCGCCCAGCACGTCCGAAGCACGCCGGAAGCACGCCGGAAAGACCCGGCTCGCGGTCAGTCCGGGCGGCGGGCCCACGCACTGTTGGCCACCCACGGTGAGGCCGCCCCGGCCACCGCCCAGGCCAGGTCGGCCGGCACGTCGAGCACGCGGTAAGCCTTGGTCCCGGCCGCGGTCGCCGCGATCAGGGTGGCCACCCCGGCGCGACGCTGGAAGAACGTCTGACGCACGGTCCAGCCGATGATGCCCGCGGTCTGCACACAGTCGCGGCGACGCTCGACGCTGCCGCTGCGGGCCACCAGCCAGCCGCCGCCCACCCGGTGTCCCAGTGCGCGCACCCGATCGGCGCCCAGCCACACCGCCGCCGCGACGGCGACCGACCACAGCACCCACACCCAGACCGGCACCCCGACTATTACGGCCGCGACCAGCAGCAGCCCACCGACCAGCAGCGGCCCGGCCAATGCGCGGGTCCACCGTCGTCGGGCCGCCGCCGGGCCATGCGGCTGCAGCGGTCCGAGGACCACGTCAGCATCACCGACCAGACCGACCAACACACCGCGGGCCACCTCGGCCGGGCACGGCGGCAGCAGCAGCGAGGACTCCCCCGCGCCGGCCACCCCGGTCATCACCGCGTCCAGCCGGGCGCCGCCGAACGCCCGCACCACCAGCGGCTCCCGCAACGTGCCGCCGCGCAGTCGGCTCAGGTCGAAGGTGCGTTCCTGCACCCGCAGCAGTCCGTACTTCAGGTACAGCGACTCACCGCGGCGCTGCAGCACCAGGTTGCCGAAGGTCAGCAGCGACCGCAGCACCGCCAGCAGCACCGAGGCCAACACCACCAGCAGCACCACGACGGTGACCGCCACCAGCACACCCAGCCGCGCGGCGGTATCCAAACCGGTGCGCACCCATTCGGACTGCTCGAGCAGTTCTCCGAAGCCGGCCTGATAGATCAGGCCCACCGCGGCGCCGATGGTCGCCAGCCCGTACAGACTCAGCGGGCTGTAGCGCAGCCAGGACGGCTGCCAGCGCGCCAGCAGCACCGCCGGTTCGACGGGTGCGGCCACCCCCGGTTCGACCGCGTCGGCGACCAGGATCTCGCGCAGCCGCGCCACCTGATCGGTCTCGACGGCATCCAGTTCGAAGGCCCGCTCACCGCTGGCCTGCTGGCCGGTGCTGATCCGCAGCACGGTCAGGCCGAGCAGCCGGTGCAGCAGCCGGGCGTCAGTGTGCACCGAACGAATCCGGTTGCGCGGCACCGACAACACGGTGCGCTGCAACACGCCGGTGCGCAGCACGATCTCGTCGTCGTCGATCCGGAAGCTGGTGGTGAACCAGCGCGCCACACCGAAGCCGACGATCAACGCGATGCCCAGCACCGACCACAGCGGGTTGTCGGTGGCCGAGCCCAGCACGATCGCACCGATCAGCAGCGGCAGTTGCCGGGCGATCTCATGGATCGGGTGCACCAGCAGCATCCGCGGCGACAGCCGCTGCCACTGCTCGTTCATGTGGCGTCGTGTTCGCCGAGCGCGGCGATGTCGGTGAGTTGCGCGACGACGGCCTCGGCGGTCGGGGTGTCCAACGCGACGATGTGCACCGCGCCCGCCGATGACGCCGTCGTCACCGTGACGTTGGACAGGTCCAGTAACCGCTCCAGCGGCCCGCGGTTGGTGTCGACGGTCTGCACCCGCGAGATCGGCGCGATCCGACGCTCCTGGGTCAGCCACCCGGACCGGGTGTAGACCGCCTGCGGGCTGATCTCCCAGCGATGCACCCGGTACCGCCAACGCGGAACCACCACGATCCCGACCACCGCGCCCAGCACGGTCAACACTGCCAGCAGCAGGTGCAGCCAGCTCGGACGCGGGTCGGCGAGAAACCAGATCAGTTGCGCCAGCGCCAGGATGGACCACCGGATCGCCGCGGACAGCGCCCACAGCAGCGGCGCTTTGCGGCTCGGCGGATGGGCAGGGTCGACCAAGCCGGCAGGGGTGAGCACGGCTTCAGCGTGCTACGCCACTGCCGATGCGTCCAGCACTCGCCTACTGTTCTTCCCATGAGTAAGTGGACTGAAGCCGACGTACCCGATCAGACCGGCCGGCTGGCGATCGTCACCGGCGCCAACACCGGGCTCGGTTTCGATACCGCCCGCGTGCTGGCCGCCCGCGGTGCGCGCGTGGTGCTCGCGGTGCGCAACCTGGACAAGGGCAAGGCCGCCGTCGACCAGATCCGGGCCGCCACCCCGAACGCGGACGTTTCGCTGCAGGAACTGGACCTGGGCTCGCTGGCGTCGGTGCGCACTGCCGCCGAGCAACTCGCGGCCAGCCATCCGCGCATCGACCTGCTGATCAACAACGCCGGGGTGATGTACCCGCCCAAGCAGACCACCTCCGACGGCTTCGAGTTGCAATTCGGCACCAACCATCTGGGCCACTTCGCGCTCACCGGCCTGCTGCTTCCCAACCTGCTGCCGGTCGAGAAGTCCCGGGTCGTGGTGGTGGCCAGCATCGCGCACAATCTGCGCGCCGCGATCGACTTCTCCGACCTGCAGTGGGAACGCCGCCGCTACAACCGGGTGGCCTCCTACGGACAGTCCAAGCTGGCCAACCTGATGTTCGCCTACGAGTTGCAGCGTCGACTCGCGGCCGCCAACGCCGAGACCATCGCGGTGGCTGCCCACCCGGGGGTGTCGGCCACCGAACTGATCCGGCACATCCCCGGCGCGAGCCTGCCCGGCGTCAACCAGATCAGCGCCCGGATCGTGAACTCATCGCAAGTCGGCGCTCTTGCGACATTGCGCGCGGCCACCGATCCCGCGGTCCGCGGCGGCCAGTACTACGGCCCGGACGGTTTCCGCGAACTGCGCGGCTACCCGGTGCTGGTCGGTTCCAACAAGCAGTCCCACGACCAGGACGTGCAGCGCCGGCTGTGGACGGTTTCCGAGGAGCTCACCGGCGTGAGCTTCCCGGTCTAGCCGTGCGCAGCGTCGAAGAACACCAGCGCGTCGTCGCCGAGCTGATCACCGCCCGCCCGGCGGCCACGGTCGCGCTGGCCGACGCGTTGGGGCTGGTGCTGGCCGCCGACGTGGTCGCGCCGCTGTCCCTGCCCGGTTTCGACAACTCGGCGATGGACGGCTACGCGGTGCGCGCCGCCGACGTCGCCGCCGCCACCGCCGAGCACCCGGTGAAACTGCCGGTGGCCGAAGACATTCCGGCCGGGCGCACCGACGCACTGACGTTGACCCCGGGCACCGCGCACCGGATCATGACCGGTGCGCCGCTGCCGGCCGGCGCCGACGCGATCGTCCCGGTCGAGCACACCGACGGCGGCACCGCCACCGTGGCGATCGGATCGGCCGCCCCGCTCGGCAAGCACATCCGCCGCGCCGGTGAGGACGTCACCGCCGGCAGCACGGTGCTGCACGCCGGAGCGCTGATCACCCCGGCCACCCTCGGTCTGACCGCGGCGCTGGGCATCAGCGAGTTGGCCGTGCAGCCGCGGCTGCGGGTGCTGGTGTTGTCCACCGGCACCGAGTTGGTCCGCCCGGGCGTCCCGCTGCAACCCGGTCAGATCTACGAGTCCAACGGAGTGATGCTGGCCGCCGCGGTGCGCGACGCCGGCGCGGAAGTGGTCGCGGTGCCGACCTCCGGCGACGACGTCGCCGAGTTCCGCGCCGCACTCGATGCGCACGCCCTCGATGCCGACCTGATCCTGACCACCGGCGGGGTCAGCGCCGGGGCCTACGAAGTGGTCAAGGACGCGCTGGGCGCCGGTGCGGAAGCGGTCGAGTTCGTCAAGGTCGCGATGCAACCCGGGATGCCGCAGGGCAGCGGCCGGGTGCAGGTGGGCGATCGCGCGGTCCCGATCGTGACGCTGCCCGGCAACCCGGTCAGTTCGCTGGTGTCCTTCGAGGTGTTCGTCCGTCCGGTGCTGCGCGCCGCGATGGGCCTGCCCCGACCGGTTCGGCCGATCCGGGAGGCGACCCTGGCCGAGGACCTCACCACACCGGTGGGCAAACGGCAGTTCCGGCGCGGCGTGTTCGACCCGGTCGCGGGCACCGTCACCAGCTACGGTCCGCCGGCCTCACATCATCTGCGCTGGTTGGCCTCGGCGAACTGCCTGCTCGATATCGGCGAGGACGTCAGCGCACTGAGCTCCGGCGCGACCGTGCGGGTGTGGGATCTCACGGCTTGATCACGGCTGCAGACTGGCGTCCTGCGCGTAAGTGTCACCTACCTACAATGGTGCGGTGGCCCGACGCCCCCGCTCGTCCGAAGCTTCACACATTCTTGAGCTGATCCGCTCCGTCATCCCGCCGATGCACCGGGCCGGTGTGCCGTTCGTCGGCGCCGGTCTGGCGGTCGCCGGGCTCGGTTACCGGCAACGCTGGATCCGCACCACCGGCCTGGCCGCCGCGGCGGCGTGCGCCGGGTTCTTCCGGCACCCGCGCCGGGTGCCGCCCACCCGCCCCGGCGTGGTGGTCGCGCCGGCCGACGGACAGATCTGCCTGATCGAGACGGCCACCCCGCCGCCCGAACTCGGCCTGCCCGACGAGCCGCGGCTGCGGGTCAGCATCTTCTTGTCGGTGCTCGACGCGCACGTGCAACGCGCCCCGATCGGCGGCGAAGTGATCACGGCCGTGCACCGGCCCGGCCTGTTCGGCACCGCGGACCTGCCCGCAGCCAGCGTCGACAACGAACGCAACAGCATCGTGATCCGCACCCCCGACGGTGACGAGGTGATCGCCGTGCAGATCGCCGGCCTGGTGGCCCGCCGGATCGTCTGCGACGTCAAGGCCGGCGACCGGCTCGGCATCGGCGACACCTACGGGCTGATCCGGTTCGGCTCCCGGCTGGACACCTACCTACCGCCCGGCGCGAACCTGCTGGTCGCGGTGGGCCAGCGGGCGATCGGTGGCGAAACCGTGCTGGCCGAGATCATCCGATGAAACCGCGGATCAAACCTTCGCAGTCCAGTCTGCGGCTGCTGCCCAGCGCCATGACGGTGGCCGCGATCTGTCTGGGTCTGTCGGCCGTCAAGTCCGCGCTCGAGCCCGGCGGCGAAACCCGCGCCATGGCGTTCCTGGCGGTCGCGGCGATTCTGGACGCCCTCGACGGCCGGATGGCCCGCCTGCTCAACGCCACCTCCAAGATGGGCGAGGAGATCGACTCGCTGGCCGACGCGGTGAACTTCGGTGTGGCGCCGGCGTTCATCGTCTACGCCACCCTGCTGTCCGATTCGCCGATCGGCCAGATCGGCTGGATCGTGGTGCTGCTCTACGCGGTGTGCATCGTGCTGCGCCTGGCCCGCTACAACGCCATGCTGCACGGCGACGGCCCGGCCTACGAGAACCAGTTCTTCACCGGGATGCCGGCCCCGGCCGGCGCGATCGGGGCGATCGGCCCGCTGGCCGCCAAGATGCAGTTCCCCGGCCCGTGGTGGGACACCCACACCGCACACTGGGTGGTGATCGCCTGGATGGTCGGGGTGTCGCTGCTGGTGGTCAGCACCATCCCGATGCGCAAGATCCACACCTTCGCCATCCCGTCCCGGATGGTGGTGCCGCTGCTGCTGCTGCTGGCGCTCGGCATCGCCGCCTCGATCCAGTACGGCTACCTGGTGATCATGGCGATCATCCTGGCCTACGTGATCCACATCCCGTTCGCGGTACGCAGCAAGAAGTGGCTGGCCGAACACCCCGAAGTCTGGGAGGACCAACCCAAGCAACAGCGCGCCGCGCGGCGCCAGATCCGCCGCGCCGAGCATCCCAACCGCCGCTTCCCGCATCCGCGCCGGTTCGCCACCCGGCCCAGCGCGGCCCGGCTCGGGTTGCGTCGCCCCGGCGCCAACCAGCAGCGTCCCGGGACCGGATCGAACCGACGACCATGACCGAGCTGACGCTGACCGCCCGGCTGAACACCTCGGCCCTGGACAACCGCCGCGGAGTGGTTCGGCTGCACCCGGAAGCGATTGCCGCCCTCGGCATCCGGGAGTGGGACGCGATCTCGTTGACCGGCTCGCGCAGCACGGCCGCGGTGGTCGGGGTGGCCCCGGCCGACGTGCCCGCGGGTACCGCCCTGCTCGACGACGTGGTGTTGTCCAACGCCGGTCTGCGTGAGGACGCCGCGGTGGTGGTCGCCCCGGTGACGGTGTACGGCGCGCGCTCGGTGACGGTCAGCGGCTCCAAACTGGCCTCCGGTTCGGTGTCGCCGGCCACGTTGCGCCAAGCCCTGCTGGGCAAGGTGATGACCGTCGGTGACACGGTGTCGCTGCTGCCCCGCGACCTGGGCCCGGGCACCTCCACGTCGGCGGCGAGTTCCGCGCTGGCCGCCGCGGTCGGCATCACCTGGACCTCCGAGCTGCTCACGGTGACCGGCGTGGACCCGGCCGGACCGGTCAGCGTGCAACCGAATTCGATGGTGTCCTGGGGCGACGGCAGCCCGGCCGCCGCGCGCACCGAAACCACCGCCGGCGTCGCCGTCGGTGCGACCGCCACCAGCGCGGACCCGACCCAACCCCCGGCGATCGCATTCGACGATCTCAAGGGAGCACACGCCCAGGCCGGCAAGCTCACCGAGTGGCTCAAACTCGCCCTCGATGAACCGGAGCTGCTTGAAACACTCGGCGCCCCAGCCCATCTCGGGGTCCTGGTGACCGGCCCAGCCGGCGTCGGCAAGGCCACCATGGTGCGCACGGTGTGCGCATCGCGCCGGTTGCTGGAGCTCGATGGACCCGAAGCCGGTGCGCAGAGTGCCGAGGCCCGACTCGGGTCGGTGGCCGACGCGGTGGCCCGGATCAAGGACGGCGGTGGCGTGCTGCTGATCAGCGACGTCGACGCGCTGTTGCCGCTGGGTGCCGACGGCCGCCCCGAACCGGTGTCCAGCCTGATCCTGGCCGAGTTGCGCACCGCGGTCGCCACGCCGGGCGTGGCCTTCATCGCCAGCACCGCGGTACCGGATGCCCTGGACCCGCGGTTGCGGGCACCCGAGTTGTGCGACCGGGATCTGGCACTGAACCTGCCCGATGCCGCGATCCGTAAGCAGCTACTCGAGGTGCTGCTTCGCGACGTGCCGGCCAAGGAGCTGCAACTCGACGAAATCTCAGGCCGCACACCAGGTTTCGTGGTGGCCGATCTGCAGGCCTTGGTCCGCGAGGCCGCGCTGCGAGCAGCGGCGCGGGCCAGCTCCGACGGCGAGCCCCCGGCACTGACCCAACCTGATCTGGTCGGTGCGCTCAGCGTGATCCGGCCGCTGTCGCGTTCGGCCACCGAGGAGATCTCGGCCGGTTCGGTCACCCTCGACGACGTCGGCGACATGGTCGCCACCAAACAGGCCTTGACCGAGGCCGTGCTGTGGCCGCTGCAGCACCCGGACAGCTTCGCCCGGATGGGCGTGCAGCCGCCGCGCGGGGTGCTGCTGTACGGCCCGCCCGGCTGCGGCAAGACCTTCGTGGTGCGCGCGCTGGCCAGTTCGGGCCGGCTCTCGGTACACGCGGTCAAGGGCGCCGAGCTGATGGACAAGTGGGTTGGGTCCTCGGAGAAGGCGGTGCGTGAACTGTTCCGCCGGGCGCGCGACTCCGCGCCGTCGCTGGTGTTCCTCGACGAGATCGATGCCATGGCGCCGCGGCGCGGCCAGAGCTTCGACTCCGGGGTCACCGACCGGGTGGTGGCCTCGCTGCTGACCGAACTCGACGGCATCGAACCGCTGCGCGACGTCGTGGTGCTCGGTGCCACCAACCGTCCGGACCTGATCGACCCGGCGCTGCTGCGCCCCGGTCGGCTGGAGCGGTTGGTGTTCGTCGAGCCCCCGGACGCCGACGCCCGCCTGGACATCCTGAAGTCGGCGGGCAAAGCGGTGCCGCTCGCCGACGACGTCGACCTGGCCGCGATCGCCGCCGAACTCGACGGCTACAGCGCCGCCGACTGTGTGGCGCTGCTCCGGGAATCCGCCCTGGCCGCCATGCGCCGCTCGATCGACGCCGCCGACGTGACGATGGCCGATGTCGAAACGGCCCGCCAAAATGTGCGTCCGTCGCTGGATCCGGTGCAGGTCGAAGCCTTGCGGGCGTTCGCCGAGGGCCGCTGAAGCCCTGCCGTAGCAGGCGCCGCACTGGGCCCGACACCGGGTGTGGGCAAATGGGCGCCGACGTCAACACCGTAAACTCGACCCGAATATCCGAGCCCTTAATCGGGCTGACACCCCGAGTCGGCGCGCGCCTGCGTCGAGAGTAGGAGTGCCATGCTCGCCGTCCTGTTGGCGCACGCCGTCGCGGTTGCCGTGGCGCCGTCGCTGGTAAACAGGTTCGGCAGGCACGCGTTCTACCCGTTGGCATTGGTGCCGCTGCTGTCGCTGGCGTGGGTGGTCACGCACTGGCCGAGCCGGCACGGCGACGACCACCTGGTGCGCATCGAATGGGTGCCGGAGCTGTCGATGAACTTCGACCTGCGCTTCGACACCCTGGCCGCGATCATGAGCGTGCTGGTGTTGGCGATCGGCGCACTGGTGCTGTTCTACTGCGCCGACTACTTCCGCCACCATGACGGGCACACCGAAAACCGGCTGCCCAGCTTCGCGGCCGAGTTGGTGGCGTTCTCCGGCGCCATGTTCGGCCTGGTCACCAGCGACAACATGCTGTTGCTGTACGTGTTCTGGGAACTGACCACGGTGTTGTCGTTCCTGCTGGTGGGCCACTACGCCGAACGGGCCACCAGTCGCCGGGCCGCGATGCAGGCGCTGCTGGTCACCACCGCCGGCGGGCTGGCGATGCTGGTCGGCGTCGTGGTGCTCGGCGAAGTCGGCGGCAGCTACCTGCTGTCCGACCTGGTCGCCAACCCGCCCACCGGTTTCGCGATCGACGTCGGTCTGGTGCTGATCCTGATCGGCGCGCTGAGCAAGTCCGCGATCGTGCCGATGCACTTCTGGCTGCCCGGCGCGATGGCCGCCCCCACCCCGGTGAGCGCCTATCTGCACGCCGCGGCCATGGTCAAGGCCGGTGTCTACCTGATCGCGCGGATGACGCCCGGGTTCGCCGACGCCACCCCGTGGCGGCCGATGGTGGTTTCGCTCGGGTTGCTGACCCTGCTGCTGGCCGGGTGGCGCGCGGTGCGCGAATACGACCTCAAACTCATCCTGGCCTTCGGCACGGTCAGCCAGCTCGGGCTGATCACGGTGCTGGTCGGGTCCGGCGGCGGCGATCTGATGCTGGCCGGTTTGACCATGCTGTTCGCCCACGCGATGTTCAAGGCGGCGCTGTTCATGGTGGTCGGGGTGATCGACCACGCCACCGGGACCCGCGACATCCGGCGGTTGGCCTGGCTCGGTAACCGCGCCCCGGTGTTGCTCGGTATCGCGGCCGCCGCGACCGCCAGCATGGCTTCGATACCGCCGTTCCTGGGTTTCGTGGCCAAGGAAGCCGACTTCGAGACCCTGCTGTACAGCCCATCGTTGGGCGCGTGGGCGCCGTGGGTGCTGGGCGGGGTGGTGTTCGGCTCGGTCTTCACCACGATCTACAGCCTGCGGTTCATCTGGGGCGCGTTCGCCCGCAAAGGGCTGCGGGAGCCGAGCACCCGGGTAGCCACCATGCACCGGCCCAGGGGGACCTTCCTGGTCGCGCCGGCGATCCTGGCCGGCGCCGGGCTGTTCTTCGGTCTGCTGCCCTCGACGCTGGAGAACATGCTCGACACCTACGCCGCGTCCATCCCCGGCGGCTCGGATTACCACCTGGCGCTGTGGCACGGGTTCAACCTGCCGCTGCTGCTGTCCGTCGTGGTGTTGACGCTGGGCACGGTCGCCTTCGTGACCCGGGAGCGGTTGCGTCGGGTGCGGGTCGGCTATCTGCCGCTGGGCAACGCCGACCGCATCTACGACGCCACCCTGCGCAACCTGGATCTGCTGTCGATCCGGCTGACTGGTGTCACGCAGCGTGGCTCGCTGCCGGTGACCCAGTCGGCGATCCTGACCACGCTGGTGCTGCTGCCGATCACGGTGCTGATCCTGGGCAACCAGGACCGGTTGCAGATCGCCGCCTGGGACGGCGCGCTGCAGGCCATCGTCGGGGTGTTGATGGTTGCCGGTGCACTCGGGGCCACCGTGCTGCGCAACCGGTTGGCGGCGGTGCTGCTGGTGGGGCTGACCGGGTACGGCTGCGGTGCGATCTTCGCTTTCCACGGGGCCCCGGACCTGGCGTTGACCCAGTTCCTGGTCGAGACCTTGACGCTGGTGATCTTCGTGCTGGTGTTGCGCACCCTGCCCGCCGAAGCCGATGCCGAATCGATGGCCACCTTCCGGTTGCCGCGCGCGTTGCTGGCCATCGGTGTCGGCGCCACGGTGACCATCCTGGGCATGTTCGCGGTCGCCGCGCGCAGCGGCCGGTCGATCGCCGAACTGCTTCCCGACGTCGCCTATGAGCGCGGCCACGGCTCCAACACCGTCAACGTGATCCTGGTCGATATCCGCGCCTGGGACACCCTGGGCGAGGTGTCGGTGCTGCTGGTCGCTGCGACCGGGGTGGCCTCGCTGGTGTTCCGCAACCGCCGGTTCGGTGCGCCGCCGCGGGTCGCCGACGCCGGCCAACCCGACATCGGCATGATCGAAACCGTCACCTATTCCCCGGCCTTCGGTGACATCACCTGGCTACGCGGCAGCGAATACCGTGACCCTCGATACCGCTCGTTGGTGCTCGAGGTCGCCACCCGGGTCATCTTCCCGCTCATCATGGTGTTGTCGGCGTACTTCTTCTTCACCGGCCACAACACCCCCGGCGGCGGCTTCGCCGGCGGTCTGACCGCCGGGCTGGCACTGGTGCTGCGTTATCTGGCCGGCGGCCGCTACGAACTCGGCGAGACGCTGCCCCTGGACGCCGGCAAGATCCTGGGTGTCGGTCTGGGTCTGTCGGCCGGCACCGCGGTGGCGTCACTGCTGGCCGGCGCCCCGCCGCTGTCCTCGGCGTTGATCTCGCTGCACCTTCCGGTGCTCGGCGACGTCAAGTTCGTCACGGCCTTGTTCTTCGACTTGGGCGTCTACCTCATCGTGGTCGGCCTGGTGCTCGATGTGCTGCGCAGCTTGGGCGCGCGTCTCGACGAGGAGATCATCAGTTCGCCACGACGGGTGGTCCGCCGATGACCGTTTTCCTGATCCCGCTGATCCTGATCGGCGCCCTCACCGCGTGCGGTGTGTACATGCTGCTGGAACGCAACCTGACCCGAATGTTGTTGGGGCTGCTGCTGGTCGGCAACGCGATCAACCTGCTGATCCTGACCGCCGGTGGCGCCTCCGGCAATCCCCCGGTGCGGGGCCGCACCAGCGGCGCGGACAGCACGACCGCCGATCCGTTGGCCCAGGCGATGATCCTGACCGCGATCGTCATCACCATGGGTATCGCGGCCTTCGTGTTGGCGTTGACCTACCGCTCGTATCAGTTGACCACCACCGAAGACGTTTCCGATGACCCCGAAGACACCCGGGTCTCGCAGCAGGCCGAGTCCGACGCGGTGGACGACGACGAGGACGACACCGCGGTCAGCTACCCGGACACCGACGCACCCGACGAACTCGATGCGCTGCCCGGGCACGAGGGGTCGCGATGAACCTCGACACCGCGCTGACCCCGCTACCCGTGCTGATCCCGCTGCTGGGGTCGGCGCTGACGTTGTTCCTGGGCCGCCGGCCACGCACCCAACGGTTGATCACGTTGGTCGCGCTCGGCGCGCTGGTCGCGGTGTCGGCGACGCTGCTCTACCTGACCGATCAACACGGCACGATCGCGGTGCATGTCGGCGGCTGGGGACTGTCCGAAGAGGGTCTGGGGCCACTGGGCATCACCTTGGTGGTGGACCGGCTTTCGGCCCTGATGCTGGTGGTCTCCTCGATCGTGCTGCTGCTGGTGGTGCTCTACGCCATCGGGCAGGGCATCCGGGACGGCGACGCTCAGCAACCGGTGTCGATCTTCCTACCCACCTATCTGGCGCTGTCGGCCGGCGTTTGCTATGCGTTCGTCGCCGGTGACCTGTTCAACCTGTTCGTCGGTTTCGAGATCCTGCTGTCGGCCAGCTTCGTGCTGTTGACCCTGGGGGCCAGCCGGGAGCGGGTGCGCGCCGGCATCTCCTACGTCATGGTGTCGATGGTCTCGTCGCTGATCTTCCTGTTCGGCCTGGCCCTGGTGTACGCCGCGACCGGAACGCTGAACATGGCCCAGTTGGCGGTCCGGCTCGACGACGTCTCCAGCGGCACCCGCGGCGCGCTGTTCGCGGTGCTGCTGGTTGCCTTCGGCATCAAGGCCGCGGTGTTCCCGCTGTCGGCCTGGCTGCCGGACTCCTACCCGACCGCGCCGGCCCCGGTCACCGCGGTGTTCGCCGGTCTGCTCACCAAGGTCGGTGTGTATGCCATCATCCGCGCGCATGCGCTGCTGTTCCCCGACGGCGGCTTGAACCGGGTGCTGCTGGTGGCCGCGCTGCTGACCATGCTGATCGGCATCCTCGGTGCGATCGCGCAGAGCGATATCAAGCGGCTGCTGTCGTTCACCCTGGTCAGCCACATCGGCTACATGGTGTTCGGCATCGCGCTGGCTACCGACCTGGGCATGTCCGGCGCGATCTACTACGTGGCGCACCACATCATCGTGCAAACCACGCTGTTCTTGGTGGTCGGCCTGATCGAGCGGCAAGCCGGTGCCTCGACGCTGAAACGGCTGGGCGGGCTGGCGGCCGCCAGCCCGGTGCTGGCCTTCGTGTTCATGGTGCCGGCGCTCAATCTCGGTGGGATTCCGCCGTTCTCCGGCTTCATCGGCAAGGTTGCGCTGCTCGAGGCCGGCGCTGCGCACGGCTCGGTGCTGGCCTGGACGCTGGTCGCCGGTTCGGTGATCACCAGCTTGCTGACGCTGTACGTGGTGGCCCGGGTCTGGACCAAGGCGTTCTGGCGGGCCCGGGTGGACGCCCCGGAGGGCGCGCTGGCGGCGGCCTCGCCGCAGGCGCTGCTCGACGACAGCGAGGAGATCGCTTTCGCCGACCGCGACGACGTCGGGCGGATGCCGGCCGGCATGCTGATCCCCACGCTGGGGTTGATCACCGTCGGGTTGGCCTTGACCGTCTTCGCCAACCCGATCTTCGCCTACAGCGACCGGGCCGCCGATCAGGTGCTCGACCGCAGCCAGTACATCAGCGCCGTGTTGGGAGAGCCTCGATGAAGCTCTTGCCGAGCAGATGGCTGCTCCTGCGGATCTGGCTGGTGGTCTGGCTGGTCCTGGTGTGGCTGCTGCTGTGGGGCCAGATCTCACCGGCCAACGTGTTGTCCGGGTTGGCTGTTTCGCTGGTCATCACGTTCCTGCTGCCGCTACCGCCGGTTCCGGTGGAAGGGCGGGTGCATCCACTGTCGCTGCTGTGGCTGATCACCTGGGTAGCCTGGCAGCTGGTGTGGTCCAGTACCCAAGTGGCCTGGATGGCGATCCGGCCCGGCCCGCCGCCGCGTTCGGCGGTGCTGCGCGCCCACATGGATCTCAAGTCGGATCTGGTGCTGGCGCTGGCGGTCAACATCGTCAACATCATTCCGGGCACCATCGTGCTGGAGATCGACCAGGCCCGCCGGATGATCTACGCGCACGTGATCGACGTGACCTCCGAACGTGGGGTGGACAAGTTCTACCGGCAGACCGGCAAGGTGAAGAGGTTGTTGGTCCGGGCCTTCGAACGCGAGAACGAGTGGCAGCCCGGTCAGCACGGTAACAATGACGACGACGCCGACTTCGGAACCGAGACGGAGGCGCAACGATGAACCTGGTCTGGATTGCCGCCGCGGTGATGCTGGCTACCGCAGGCGCGATCACGGTGTACCGGCTACTGGCCGGCCCCAACACCTTGGACCGGTTGGTGGCCATGGACACCACGATCGCGCTGACCATGTGCGGCGTCGGCACCTGGGCCGCCTACAGCCTGGACACCACGGTGACCTACAGCCTGGCCGCGCTGGCCTTGATCAGCTTCGTCGGCACCGTCGCGATTGCCCGGTTCCGGGTGCCCGATGCCCCCGACTACGAGTGGGAGGAGAAGTGATGGACGCCCTCGACATCGCCTCGGCAGTCGCGGTGCTCGGCGGATCGGCGCTGTCGCTGACCGCCGCGATCGGGGTGGTCCGGTTCCCGGACACCTTGACCCGGATGCACGCGTCGACCAAACCGCAGGTGCTCGGCCTGCTGCTGGTGCTCGCCGGCGCGGCCATCCGGCTGCGCGGTCAAGCCGACATCGGCATGCTGATCTTGACCGCGATGTTCACCGTGATCACCGCGCCGGTGATCGCCCAGCGGGTGGGCCAGCTGTCCTACCGCGAACAGAATGTCCGCGACGACCTGGTGACCATCGACGAGCTGCGCCCGAACTGAAACCGCGTCAGCCGTCGGACAGCTGGAACTTCACCATCGCCGCGACGGTCTGCACGGCTTCGCGCAACGCGGCCAATCGCTGCACCGGACCGGGCGCGGCCAGGATCGCGTACTTGTCGGCCGGTCCGATCGGCACGCAGCGCGCCAACGCGTACAGCTGATCCCCGGTGTCCTCGGGCAGCTCACCGAACACCGCCGCGCGCGCCGGCAACTGGACGTCGCGCGCACCGGCGATCAACTCCAGGGTGGACCAGACCTCGTCGTGCACGGCGGCCAGCTCCTCGGCCGTCACCTCACCCGGCTCGTCGGGCCAAAGCTCAAGCACCGCACGCGGATACGGATCGTCGGGCAACCAGTCCCGGACCCGGAACCGGTCCTGCACACTGCAGTCCAGCCGGTACCGCCCCATTCCCTGATCGGCGCACTGCACGATCCGGGCCAACGCGCCGACGTCGTGCCGATCATCACCACCGCCGACCTCGCGGCCCCGGGCGATCAGCACCACCCCGAAGGCCGGGTCATCGGTGGCCAGACAATCGCGCACCAGCGCCGCATAGCGCGGTTCGAAGATGCGCAGCGGTAGTTGTTCCCCGGGCAGCATGGCCAGTTGCAGCGGGAACATCGGTGTCGGGGTCCCCGGCGCCGACGGCTCGGAAGCGGTCACAGTTCCAACTCCCCGACCAGCGCATCCACCACCTCGCGCAGGTCCCCTTCGGCTTCTTCTGCCACCCTGCGCTGACGTTGATAGGACCCGCCGATCCGCGGGATGTCGGCCACCAGCGCCAACTCGTCGGTGCAGCCCAGCGAGCGGGCCACCGGCTCCAGTCGGTTGAGCAGATCGTCGAGGTCGTCGGTGACCAGTCGCTCGTTGCTGTCGGCGTCCAAGATGATGATCGCGTCCAGCCCGTAGCGGGCAGCCCGCCATTTGTTCTCCTGCACATGCCAGGGTGGCATGGTGGGCAGCGCCTCACTGGCTTCAAAGCGCCGATCCAGATCCACGATCAGACAGTGCGTCAACGCGACCAGCGCGGACAGCTCCCGAATGTTGGACACACCGTCGAAGATCCGCACCTCGATGGTGCCCAGGTGCGGCGAAGGCCGGATGTCCCAACGGATCTCGTTGATGTGATCGATGATCCCGGTCTTCTTCTGGTCGGCGACGAAGCCCTCGAACTCCGGCCAGGTCTGGAACTGGAACGGCAACCCCGCAGTCGGCAGCTGCTGGAACATCATCGCGCGGTTACTGGCGTAACCGGTGTCGTCGCCGTCCCAGAACGGGGAGGACGCCGACAACGCCAGCAGATGCGGATAGTGGTTGAGCAACGAGGAGATGATCGGCATGACCTTGCGCGCACTCGACACCCCGACGTGCACGTGCACACCCCAGATCAGCATCTGCCGACCCCACCACTGGGTGCGCCGGATCAGCTCGGCGTAGCGCTGACCGTCGGTGAGTTGCTGGGCCTCCCAGGTGGCGAACGGGTGGGTGCCCGCGCAGAACAGTTCCATGCCGCGGCTGCGCACCACCTGGCGCACATCGCGCAACGTGCCGCGCAGGTCATCCATCGCCTCGGCGGTGTTGGCGCAGATCCCGGTGATCACCTCGACGGTGTTGCGCAGCAGCTCCTTGTGCACGCGCGGGTTCTCGCCGAGTTCGGCGATCACCTCGGCGGCCTCGTTGCTCAGGTCGCGAGTGCCGGCGTCGACGAGCGCGAATTCCCACTCGACGCCGACGGTCGGCCGGTATGACCCGGAAAAGTCGATGTGCTGGTTGTTAGTGACCGCCGATGACACCGCAAGCCACCCGCTTGCCTGCATCGCCGGTTGCCATGGTGGTCTCGTCCGGTCCCGGGGTGCCGTTGACCTGGTTGTAGCGGTCGGCCGGGATGTTGGCGAAGTTGTCCGCCTTCTCGTGGATGATGATCGCGGTGCCCTCGCCGCCGGTCAGGTCTTCTTCGGTGACCGTGTCGGTGGTGGTCACCAGCAGCGCCGAACCGTCCTGACGCACCTGCAGCGAGGTCAGATCACCGCTGGCGGGGTGGCCGCTGTGGCCGGCCACCTGCAGATGAGCGCCGGCCGACAGGAAGTCGCCGGGTGCACCGCCGGTCGGCGCGGTGGAGTTGGGTTCACACTTACCGGTCTGGTGGATGTGCAGCCCGTGGAATCCGGGCGTGAGCTTGCCGGTGCTGGTGGTCTTGACCGTGATGGTGGCGTAGCCGGGGCTGAACTCGAAGTCGGCGGTGGCCACCTCGTTGCCGTCGGCATCCTTGATCGGGACGCTCAGCCCCTGCCCACCGTGGTGGGCCTCGTCGTCGCCGTGCGTCGGAGACGGCGCCGGTGAGGTGGACCCGGTCCAGACCGGCGGCGGGGTGCCCTGCTCGGTGGAGGCAACCTCGCCGGGCGGCGAGCACGCGGCCAGCAGAGCGACGGGGACGGCGAACAGAACAGCAGCAGCGGGCTTGAGCATGGTTTTGAGCCTATCCTGTGACGACGACGATCACGCCGGGTGGCTGATCTGCCACCTCGGGGTTGGGAATCCGTTCGGCCACCTCGGCTTGCAGCAGTGCCCCGACCTCTTCGGCCGATTCCTGCTCACCTTCGGCGGCGCCGTAGAAGACGGTGGTGACCGCCACTTCGGGCAGCACCAGGTTACTGACATCGGTGACGTCCCAGCCGTCCTCACGTAGCCGGTTGGCGGTCGCCTCGGCCGCGCCCGCCACCTCGGAGATGTTGTAGACCCGCACCTGAGACCGTGGCGCCGGCTCCGGCGCTTCCGACGTGGTGGCGGCGGCCGAGGTGGTCGTGGTGGTCGCCACAGTCGCCGCCGCGTCATCGTCGTCGTCGGACCCGAGGGCCTGGATTCCGATCAGCAAGAACGCCACGCCGAGGAACAACAGCACCATGACAATGGCGCGCAGGGGGAGGCCGGAGGAATCCGGAACGCGCTGGTTCATCGTGGTCAGCCTAGCGGCGCGTCGGGGAGAAACCGAAAATCAGGTGACTTCGAAGCCGAGTCGGCGTGCCGCCTTGGCCTTTTGCCGGCTGGCGCGCTGCCGCCGCAGCCGCTTGATCAGCATCGGGTCGGCGGCCAGCGCCTCGGGCCGCTCGACCAGCGCGTTGAGCACCTGGTAGTACCGCGTCGCCGACATCGAGAACAGCTCCTTGATGGCTTCTTCCTTGGCCCCGGCGTACTTCCACCACTGCCGTTCGAAGGCCAGGATGTCGTGTTCCCGGCGGGTTAGCCCATTGGTGAGCTCAGCGTCATCTCCCGAGCGCTCTGCCCTTGCCATGGACCCATCCATATCTGTATTCCGGCCCTTTCGGTGGCCTGTTGCCAATTCACGAATTTGCGGTGCTGCGCGAACATTCAATCACGGCTGAACCCGTCAGTACGGAACGAAACACCGCGCGTCGGCTGACTTAAGCTTGCCAACCATGGCAGTCAGACCAATCGTCATCGTCGGGGACCCCGTCCTGCACAACCCCACGCAGCCCGTCGAAATCGGCCCGGACGGATCGATCCCCGAGGACGTGCGCGCGTTGATCGATGACATGTACGAGACGATGGACGCCGCGCACGGGGTTGGCCTGGCAGCCAATCAGATCGGCGTGCCGCTGCGGGTGTTCGTCTACGACTGCGCCGACACCCGCAGCCAGTCCGCGCGGCGGCGCGGCGTGGTGATCAACCCGGTCTTGGAGACGTCCGAGATCCCGGAGACGATGCCCGACCCCGATGACGACGACGAGGGCTGCCTGTCGGTGCCGGGTGAGAACTTCCCCACCGGCCGCGCCGCGTGGGCCCGGGTCACCGGCTTGGACGCCGACGGCAACCCGGTCACGCTCGAGGGCGAGGACCTGTTTGCCCGGATGCTGCAGCACGAAACCCGACACCTCGACGGCTTCCTTTATCTGGATTCGCTGATCGGTCGGCACGCGCGGGCGGCCAAGAAGATGATCAAGCGCAACGGTTGGGGTGTGCCGGGCAACTCCTGGCTGCCCGGCGAGGTGCCCGACCCGTTCGGCCACTGATGGTCGAACTGCCGTCGATCGGGACCCGGGTCAGCATCCGGTTCCGGACGCCGGCCGGCACCGCGCAACCGTTCACCGACGTGGTCGGCCATCTGGAAGCCATCGATCCGCAGGTGCTGGTGCGCACCAAGAGCGACGGTGTGGTCGAGGTGCCGCGGCAAGCCGTGGTCAGTGTGCGTGAACTTTCGCACACCCCGGTGCGCACATCCCAGATCCGCGCGGTGGAGCACGCCGCGGCCCGGGCCTGGCCCGGCGTGGAGCAGCACTGGCTGGGTGGTTGGCTGCTGCGGGCCGGGCACGGGGTCACCAGCCGGGCCAATTCGGCCATCCCCCTCGATGTTTCGGCGACGCTGGCCGAGCTGCCAGCGGTGCGCGACTGGTACGCCGCGCGTGGGCTGCCGGCCTGGCTGGCGCTGCCCGAGCGGCTGCTGCCGGTGCGCAGCCCCGGCGTCAAACCCACCAAGGTGCTGGTGCGCGACCTCGCCGACCCGGCCTGGTCCGGCAGCGAACCGGTAGCGCTGGCCGACGCGCCCGACGCCGACTGGCTACGACTGTATGACCGCGACGTTCCGCGCGATGTGCTGACCGCGGTCGTCGACGGTGTGCTCGGGTTCGGCACCGCCGGCGGGGCGGCGGTGGGCCGCGGCGCGGTGACCCCGGCGCCGGACGGCACCCGCTGGCTGGGCATCTCCGGTGTCCGGGTGCTGCCCGAACAGCGCCGCCGCGGCTGGGGCCGGATGGTGTGCGCGGGCCTGCTGCACTGGGGCGCGCAGCACGGTGCGCAGCGCGCCTACGTGCAGGTGTTGACCGACAATGCGGCGGCGATCGCGCTGTATGAATCGTTGGGTTTCCGGCTGCACCACACCGCGCGGTACCTGCCGGTCGAGGCGCTGCTGCCCGGATGAGTGGGCTGCGGGGCCGCGTCGGCCGTTCGGCGGCACCCTAGGATCGGCTGCATGCGCTTGGCCACCTGGAACGTCAACTCCATCCGTACCCGCATCGACCGCGTCACCGACTGGCTGGAACGGGCCGACGTCGACGTGTTGGCCATGCAGGAGACCAAGTGCACCGATGAGCAGTTCCCCACCATGCCGTTCACCGCGTTGGGCTACGAGGTGGCGCACGTCGGGCTCAACCAGTGGAACGGGGTGGCGATCGCCTCCCGGGTGGGTCTGGACGACATCGAGATCGGTTTCGACGGGCAACCGACCTGGAGCAGCAAACCCGATGTCGAGGCCGCGGCCGAGGCCCGCGCGATCGGCGCCACCTGCGCCGGGGTGCGGGTGTGGAGCCTGTACGTACCGAACGGCCGGACGCTGGCCGACCCGCACTACACCTACAAACTGGATTGGCTTGCCGCACTGCGGGACACCGCCGCGGGCTGGCTGGCCGCCGATCCCACGCTACCGATCGCGCTGGTCGGTGACTGGAACATCGCCCCGCAGGACGAGGACGTCTGGGACATCGCGGCGTTCGACGGCAAGACCCATGTCTCCGAACCCGAGCGCGCGGCGTTCAGCGCCATGGTGGATGCCCAATTCGCGGACGTGGTGCGGCCTTTCACCCCCGGGCCGGGGATCTACACGTACTGGGACTACACCCAGTTGTCGTTCCAGAAGCGGCGCGGCATGCGGATCGACTTCATCCTGGGCTCGCCGGCCCTGGCGGCCCGGGTCCAGCACGCCGAGATCGTCAAGGACGAACGCCGGCCCAACAAGGGCATCAAGTCGGTGGCGCCCAGCGATCACGCGCCGGTGCTGGTCGAGTTGGAGTGAGTGCTCGCGGTGCACTCGTCACGAAAGCACCACCCGGGTCGTGGACTACTGCGCTAGGCCGCGTTGTCGGCGTCTTCCTCGGTGCCGTACCGGCCGGCGCTGAACATCGAGGCGACCCCGCCGATCACCATCATCACCGCGGCCGCGCCGAACACCACCACCAGCCCGGCGTGGAACGGTTGCGTGATCAACTCCGGGAAGAAGGTTTGCCCGGTCAGATGCTCGACGTCGACGCCCGGATGGTGCAGCGCACCTGAGGGTTCCAGCAGTTCGCCAATCGGGTTGTAGCCCAGGAACGCCGCGAACAGGCTGCCCACCGGCGGCAGGTCGGCAACCTGCTGGGCCACCGAGGCGGGCACCCCTTCGGCCTGCAGGCCTTGTGACAGCGCGGTCGGCAGCGTGCCGGCCAACCCGATGATCATCAGCGAGAAGAAGATCCCGATCGACAGCGACGACCCGGCGTTGAAGAACGTGGCGCGCACACCGGAGGCCGCACCGCGCTGGTCGGCCGGCACACTGGACATCACCGCGGCGGTGTTGGGCGCGGTGAAGATACCGCCGCCGAAGCCGTTGAGGAAGATCAGCACGGCGAACACGAGATAGTTGAAGTTCACCGGGATCAGCAGCAGCGCAACGAAGTCACCGCCATCAAGGCCATGCCGCCGACGGTGAACGGGCGCGCCCCGAAGCGGTCCGACAGGGTGCCGGCGACTGGACCGGCGATCAGGAACCCGACCGTGATCGGCAGCATGTAGATGGCCGACCACAACGGCGTGGACTCGAAGCTGTAGCCGTGCAACGGCAACCAGATGCCCTGCAGCCAGATGATCAACATGAACTGCAGGCCGCCGCGGCCCATCGATGACATGAATCCGGCCAGGTTCCCCATCCCGAAGGCCGCGGACTTGAACAGCCGGATGTCCACCATCGGCTGGCTGACCCGCAGCTCCACCAGGCAGAACGCCACCAGCAGCAGCACGCCGCCGACGATGGCGGCCAGCACCAGCGGGTTCGTCCAGCCGGTGCTGCTGGTGCCGTAGGGCTGAATGCCGTAGGTGATGCCGATCAGCAGCACGGTCAGGCCCACCCCGAAGGTCAGCGTGCCGGCCCAGTCCAGCTTGCCGGGACTGCGCACCCCGATCTCGTGCAGCGAGCGCACACTCCACACCGTGCCCAGCAGTCCGATCGGCACACCCACCCAGAAGATCGCCTGCCAATGCCACTCCGAGAGCGCGCCCCCGATCAGCAGCCCGACGAATGAACCGGCCACTGCCGCAACCATGTTGACGCCCAACGCCATACCGCGCTGGTTGGCCGGGAACGCATCGGTCAGGATCGCCGACGACGACGCCATCAGCATCGCCCCGCCGAAGCCCTGGATCACCCGCCAGGCGATCAGCCAGACCGCGCCGCCGCCCAGGTGGAACGGGTCGAAGGACAACGCCACCGCGGCCAGCGTGAAGATGATGAAGCCCAGGTTGTAGATACGCACCCGGCCGTACATGTCGCCCAGCCGGCCGAACGGCACCACCAGCACGGCGGTCACCACCAGATAGCCCATCAGCATCCACAGCAGGTAGCTGACGTTGGCCGGCGCCAGCGGGTTGAGCCCGATACCACGGAAGATCGCCGGCAGCGAGATCAGCACGATCGAGGCGTTGATGGTCGCCAGCAGCGTGCCCAGCGTGGTGTTCGACAGCGCCACCCACTTGTAGTGCGGACGCTGATGGTCCATCCGCACCCGGCGACGGGCAGTCAGCTCGTCGGCGGTGGGCGGGCCGGCGTCGGCCGGCGTCGGCCGGCTCGGCCTTGATCGTCATGCGGCTCGATTCGGTTCGGGTCGTGAAATACCTAGCGGTGTCGACGCCCCTCCGCGCCGCGAATACATATATTAGCTATTCAAATCATTCACGGCAACGCGAACTGGTGCGCTTTTGCTCCCACCTCGGATGGCAAACTGTTCGCCATGGTCGGGCAAACACTGTTGGCAGAGGCCAGCACAGCTGAGATGCTGGGTCGCACCATCGGCATGCTCTTCTTTCCGGTGCTGGGATTGGTGCTGTTGATTCTCGGCATCAAGCAGAAGCGCGCCGCAGCAAAACCGCCGGCACCGGCGGCCCAGTCGTTCGGCCAACCGCAGCCTCCCGGCTATCCACCCCAGGCAGGCGGCTACCCGCCCGCACCGCCGGTGCAGTTGCCCCCACCTGACTATCTGCGGCCGCCGGCACCGAAGCGGTCCGGCGGCACCGCACTGATTGTGATCGGCGCACTGCTGCTGTGCTTCAGCATGCTCGGCTTCCTGGGTAGCGCAGCCAAACGCGGTCAGGAACGCCAGACGACCGAAGCAGCCACCGGGCTGGCAGTCGGTGAATGCATCACCGACGCGCAGTACGCCGCACGGCAGATGGCACCGGAACCGGTGGATTGCGCAGCGCCGGAGGCGATCTACGAATTGGCCTATCGCGGAACCGGGTCGGCCAGCTGCCCGGACGGCCGACGCGAGGACTCGGCCTACGCCGTCCTGCTCAACGACGCCCGGCTGTATTGCTTCGTGCTCAACGTCAGCGCGGGCGAATGCTTTGCCGTGGATGCCGTGTCGTCCAGGTTCACCGCGGTGGCCTGTACCGATCCGAGCGCCAACGCCAAGATCGACCAGGTGATCGAGGGCGGGCCCACCGACCTGTCGGCGTGCCCGGCCGGACCTACCGGCGCCGCCTTCCCAGAACCGCCGCTGCTGGTCTGCACGGTCTCCCCGCGGTAGGACACGTCGAGCGGACCCGAGTTCTCGCCGCCGCGACGGCGATGCGCTACGTTGGACCGGTAACCCACACGGGAGTGCGCACCGAGCGCACTGAGAGGACGGCTGGGGCCGTCGACCGTACGAACCTGACCGGGTCATGCCGGCGTAGGGAGTGATGAGGATGAGTATTTCAGTTGGCCCAATCTCGGGGAGCAGCAAGGTATATCGGGATCTGCCCGACGGTGGCCGGGTGCCGTTCCGCCGTGTGCAGCTGAGCAACGGCGAACACCTGGACCTGTACGACACCTCCGGCCCGTACACCGACCCGAACGCCACGATCGACGTCGACGCCGGGTTGCCGCGGCGGCCGATCGTCGCCGATCGCGGCACCCAGTTGCAGCGCGCGCGGACCGGCGAGATCACCGCCGAGATGGCCTTCATCGCCGAACGTGAAGGATTCCCAGCGGAATTGGTGCGCGACGAGGTGGCCCGGGGCCGCGCGGTGATCCCGGCCAACCACAACCATCCGGAAGCCGAGCCGATGATCATCGGCAAGGCGTTCGCGGTGAAGGTCAACGCCAACATCGGCAACTCGGCGGTCACCTCCTCGATCGAGGAGGAGGTGGACAAGATGGTCTGGGCCACCCGCTGGGGTGCGGACACCATCATGGATCTGTCCACCGGCAAGAACATCCACGAAACCCGCGAGTGGATCCTGCGCAACTCACCGGTGCCGGTCGGCACCGTCCCGATGTACCAGGCGTTGGAGCAGGTCGACGGCGATCCCACCAAGCTGACCTGGGAGTTGTACCGCGACACCGTGATCGAGCAGTGCGAGCAGGGTGTGGACTACATGACCGTGCACGCCGGGGTGCTGCTGCGGTACATCCCGCTGACCGTCAAGCGGGTCACCGGGATCGTCTCCCGGGGCGGGTCGATCATGGCGGCCTGGTGTCTGGCGCACCACACCGAATCGTTCCTGTACACGCACTTCGCCGAGCTGTGCGAGATCTTCGCCCGCTACGACGTGACGTTCTCGCTCGGCGACGGTCTGCGCCCGGGCTCGATCGCCGACGCCAACGACGAAGCCCAGTTCGCCGAGCTGCGCACCCTCGGTGAACTCACCGGGATCGCGAAATCCCATGGCGTGCAGGTGATGATCGAAGGTCCCGGGCACGTGCCGATGCACAAGATCGTGGAGAACGTGCGGCTGGAGGAGGAGTGGTGCCAGGAGGCCCCGTTCTACACGCTGGGTCCGCTGGCCACCGACATCGCCCCGGCCTATGACCACATCACCTCGGCGATCGGCGCGGCAATCATCGCCCAGGCCGGCACCGCGATGCTGTGTTACGTCACGCCCAAGGAACACCTCGGCCTGCCCAACCGCAAGGACGTCAAGGACGGCGTGATCGCCTACAAGATCGCCGCGCACGCCGCCGATCTGGCCAAGGGCCATCCGCGCGCGCAGCTGCGCGACGATGCGCTGTCCACCGCGCGGTTCGAGTTCCGCTGGGAAGACCAGTTCAACTTGTCGCTGGACCCGGACACCGCGCGCGAGTACCACGACGAGACGCTGCCGGCCGCACCCGCCAAGACCGCGCACTTCTGCTCGATGTGCGGGCCGAAGTTCTGCTCGATGCGCATCACCCAGGACATCCGGGACGCCTACCCGGACGGGGTCGCCGACGAGATCGAAGCGGGCATGGCGGCCAAATCCGAGGAGTTCGCCGAGCACGGCAACCGGGTGTATCTACCCTTGCTGTCATGACAAGCTCTAGCCCCCGCCTGCCGTTGACCCCGCTGGGTCAGACACCGCTGCGGGTACTGACGATCGCCGGGTCCGACTCGGGTGGCGGCGCCGGCATCCAGGCCGACCTGCGCACCTTCGCCCTGCTCGGAATCCACGGCTGTGTTGCGCTGAGCGCGGTGACAGTACAGAACTCGGTGGGCGTCAAGGGGTTTCACGAGATTCCGCTGGACGTGATCGCGGGCCAGATCTCGGCGGTGACCTCCGATATCGGCATTCAGGCCGCCAAGACCGGCATGCTGGCCTCGGCCGAGATCGTCAGTTGCGTGGCGCAGACCTGGCGCGCCGAGGAGCTGACCGTGCCGCTGGTGGTGGATCCGGTCTGCGCCTCCATGCACGGCGATCCGTTGCTGCACCCCAGCGCACTGAATGCGATCCGCACCGAACTGTTCCCACTGGCCACCCTGGTCACGCCGAACCTGGACGAGGTGCGCCTGCTGGTCGACATCGAGGTCGTCGACGAGCACACCCAGCGCGCCGCCGCCCGCGCGTTGCACGACCTCGGCCCACGCTGGGCGCTGGTCAAGGGCGGCCACCTGCGCTCCTCGCGACTCAGCCCCGACCTGCTGTTCGACGGCACCGAGTTCTTCGAGTTCGAGGCGCCGCGGGTGGACACCGGGCACGACCACGGCGCCGGGGACACCCTGGCCGCAGCGACGGCTTCGGCTCTGGCGCACGGCTATTCGGTGCCCGAGGCGGTGGCGTTCGGCAAGAGCTGGATCACCGAATGCATCCGGGCGGCCTACCCGCTGGGCCACGGTCACGGTCCGGTCAACCCGTTGTTCCGGTTGCATTATGAGTCTTGACGACATCGCCGGGCTGGCGCACGAACCCGAGGCCACGCCGACCGGCGTCGTCGTGCTGACCCACGGTGCGGGCGGCAGCCGGGATTCCCCGATGTTGATCCGGGTCTGCGACGAATGGGCCCGCCGCGGATTCCTGGCGATCCGCTACAACCTGCCGTACCGCCGTCGTCGCCCCAAGGGGCCGCCGTCGAACTCGGCCAAGACCGACCAGGCCGGCGTCGCCGAGGCCATCGCCTGGGCGCGCACCCTGACCGACGGTCCGGTGCTGGCCGGCGGGCATTCCTACGGCGGCCGGATGACCTCGATGGCCGTCGCCGACGGGACCGCGGTCGACGTGCTCACGCTGTTCTCCTACCCGCTGCACCCGCCCGGCAAGCCCGAACGCGCCCGTACCGAGCACCTGCCGCAGATCAGCGCACCGACGGTGTTCACCCACGGCAGCGCGGATCCGTTCGGCACCCTGGCCGAGATCGCTGATGCCGCAGCGCTACTGGCCGGGCCGGCCAAGCTGGTCGAGATCACCGGCGCGGGGCACAGCCTGGAATCCAAGAAGCTCGACGTGCCCGCGTTGGCCGTGGACGCGGCGCTGGGCCTGCTCGCAAAGTAGCCGACCGCCGTCGGGCCGCGCCGAACGGCCATGGCCAGGTATCCAGTACCTGCGGTACCGTCGAACCATGACCGGGGAGCGCTACGAGTTCGTCATCGTGGGTGCCGGCTTCGGCGGAATCGGCGCGGCAATCGCATTGAAACGGCTGGGCCGGCACGACTTCGTCATCCTGGACCGCGAGGACGATCTGGGCGGCACCTGGCATGTCAACCATTACCCGGGTCTGGCGGTCGACGTGCCGACCACCAGCTACAGCTACTCGTTCGAACCGAACCCGCACTGGTCGCGGCTGTTCACCCCCGGACCGGAGATCAAACGCTACGCCGACGACATCGCCGACAAGTACGACGTGCGGCCCCATCTGCGGCTGCGCACCGAGGTGACGAGTGCGCGCTGGGACGAGGAGGCCGCGCGCTGGCAGGTGTCGCTGGCCGACGGCCAGACGTTGAGCAGCCGCTACCTGATCACCGCGACCGGGTTCCTGTCGCAGCCGCACACCCCGCAGATCGACGGCCTGGAAACCTTTACCGGCGCCGTCATCCACACCGCGGACTGGGACGACGACTACCGCCCGGCCGGGCGGCGGATCGCGGTGATCGGCACCGGGGCCACCGCGGTGCAGCTGATCCCCGAGTTGGGCGCGCACGCCGCCGAGCTGACCGTCTACCAGCGCACACCGATCTGGGTGGTGCCCAAGGTGGACCTGCGGTTCGGCCCGCGCGCGCGGCGACTGTTCGCCCGGGTGCCGGCCGCCCAACGGGCGGTCCGCGCGATCACCGACACCGTCTACAACACCCTGGTCTACGTCGGCGTGCTGAACTACCGTCGGCTCGGCGCACTCAACGGCACGGCACGCGCATTGTCCGGCGCACTGCGGTTCGTCTCGATCCGGGATCGGCAGCTGCGCCGCCAACTCACCCCGGACTACGAATTCGGTTGCAAGCGACCGACATTCTCCAACACCTACTACCGAACCCTGGCCCAGCCGCAGGTTCACCTGCAGACTTCCGGAATTGCCCGGATCGAACCGGACGGCATCGTGAACGCCGACGGCACCAAGACCGTCGTCGACACCCTGGTGCTGGCCACCGGTTTCGACCTGTGGGAAGCCAACTTCCCGGCCTTCGAGGTGATCGGCCGGGACGGACGCAACCTGGGCAAGTGGTGGCGAGAAACCAGATTCCAGGCCTACCAGGGTATTTCGATACCGTACTTCCCCAACTTCTTGAGCTTGGCCAGTCCGTACGCGTTCTTGGGGTTGAACTTCTTCAACACCATGGACTGCCAGATGCTGCTGATGCAGCGCCTGTTCGGCGAGCTGCAGACGCGCGGGGCCAGCACCTTCGAGGTCACCGAGGAAGCCAACGCCCGGTATCTGGACCGGATGACCGAACTGCTCGGCGAGTCGCTGTTCACCGTGGGTGACTGCGCTTCGGCGCGGTCCTACTATTTCAACCCGGCCGGTGAGGCCACCCTGCTGCGGCCGATGACGCCGCAGGCTGCACTGCGGGAGGCGGCGCGCTTCCCGTTGACCGACTACCAATTCAGTTGACCAGAAAGGCCATCGATGACCAAGACCGCCACCGACGCCGGTAGTTCGCGTTTCGCCAAGATCGCCGGATTGGCGCTTGCCGGAACCGGTTTGGTGCATTTCGCGGCACCGCAGCTGTTCGAGCCGATCACCAAGCCCGCGTTCCCGCGGCGTACCCGCCAACACGTCTACACCAACGGTGGGATCGAGACCGTGCTGGGTCTGGGGTTGCTGAGCCGTCGCACCCGCAAACTGGCACTGGTCGGCGGTCTGGGTTACCTGAGCTATCTGGGCGGCAACGCGGCCCGCAACACCCGCTGACCCGTCGTCGCTACCGGGTCGGCAGACCCAGCGTGACCTGCATCAGCCGGCGGACGGTGGCCTGCGCCCGTGCGGTGTCGTCGTAGCCGAGCATCCGGCCCAGGTCGATCACCAGGCTCATCGCGGCATGCACCCGGAACCGCGCCCGGGCCTCGTCGATGTCCGGGCGGGACTCGGTGAGCAACCGCACCCAGGAGTCGACGGTGGCGCGCTGCACATTGCGCAGCATCTCCCGGTCGGCATCGCCCAGATTGGCCCGTTCGGCGTAGTAGACATGCGCCAGTTCGGGATTGGCGAACGAGCTGGACACATAGGCGCTCACCAACCGCTGCAGGGCATCGGGCGGATCGGCGGCCTCCGGCAGCACCGCCGACAGTTCACCGGAAACCCGGTCGGCGGCCCGCCGGAACACCGCCGAGAGGATGTCCTGCTTACCGGCGAAGAACCGGTAGATGCTCGATGTCGGCATCCCCACCGCGGCGGCGATCTCGCCCATGCCGGTCTCGCGATAGCCCTGTTTGTCGAACAGCACCAGGGACTGCTGCAGCACCGCCTCGTAGCCGCCGACGGCCTCGAGCGGCGCCGGAGACAGCGGACGCACCGTCGGCTCGTCGGTCGCGCCGGCCGAAGCCGGCAGCTCAGCGCTCAGCACCGCCTCGGCCAACTCGGCCAGCAGCGCCCGGATCTGCGCGACCGCCATTTTGGCCCGGTGGTCGGCCACGCTGCCGATCACGCTGAGCGCGGCCGCCGACAACGTCCAGCGCTGCTGCGAGGTCAGCGTGGGCCGCAACGCGAGCAGCGGCTGCTGCACCCGGCGGTTGACCAACCGCAGCTGGGCCATCACCGTGGCCTGATCCTCGTCGCTCAGGTAGCGGCCTTCCCAGCGGTACAGACCGCCGGAGATCCGGTTCGTCAGCGCCACCTCGACCAGCGCCTTGATCAGCCGCCGCTGCACCTCCTGCGGTGCCACGTCGTCGGCCAGTTCGTCGATGAAGTCGGTCGCGTCGACCAGTTGCTGGCCCAAAGACAGCACCGCGGCCCGGAACATCGCGTACTTGTTGGCGTAGTGCCGGTACAGCGCAGTCGCCGAGATGCCCAGCTGGGAGGCAATGTCGTCCATGCCGACCCCGTAGTAGCCGCGCCGGCTGAACGCCTCGGCGGCCACCTTGGTGATCTGCGCTTTGCGGTCCTTGGGACGGCGGCGCACCCGGTCGATGGTGGCACTGCGTGTGGTGGGCACCAGATCACACTAGACCGGACGCCCGACCCACATCACACTTCGGTCCCCGGTGCCCACGGCCATGCAAACCTGACCGGCCGATCCCGAATGATGATTAACATAGTGCCCAATCGTCGGACCGAGGGAGATGACACATGCTCGACAAACTTCGCGCGATCCTGAGCTACCAATTCACCGTCGCGGAGTTGATCGGCCTGGCCCTGCTGATCGGTGCGCCCTATCTGATCATCGGCGCGATCTGGTCCTCGACGCACACTTCACACCTGAAGGGGATGGAGGGCGCCGACCTGGTGGTGTCATTCCTGGGCTCGATCGTGTCCTGGCCGGTGCTGCTGTTCTCCAACGTCTGCATGACCTGAGCCGGCTCAGGGTTTCAGTGCCGGGCGATGCCGTTTGTCATGGGCCGGGACGCCGTTGACGCCGTCGATCGAGTCGGCGTAGGTGCCCACCGCGTAGGCCACCCCGGGACCCATCACGGCCAGGGCGTCGCGGTTGACCGCAGCCAGGTTGTCATCCGCACTGTGATAGTTCGGGTCGAACGCCACCCCCGCCTCCCCGCCCCACAGCCGGGCTTGGGTGGCGGACTTGATCTGCCGGGCGCCGGTGGTCATGCCGCCGAAGGGCACGCCGGCCACCAAGAACGGGCTGTAGTCGGTGTCCCGCCCCAATGGCATGTCGGCCGGTCGTTTACCGGCCAGGTTCAGGTAGCCGGCCAACGTGCGCTCGATACCGGCCGAACCGATCGGCACGCTGTCGGCCTCGACCCGCTCGCTGACCGGGCCGGACTGGTCACCGTCGTAGGTGAAATAGCCGGCGTTCGGCGAACCCAGCATGTCGAAGTTGAGGTAGAGCGCGATCGCGTTGAGCTGTTCCCGGTCCAGGCCGAACACGTAGTCCAGCGAACCGGCCAGCCCGTCCTCCTCGGCGCCCCAGAACGCGAACCGCACACTGTTCGTCACGGCCGGTTCCGGGCCGAGTTGCAGCGCGGTCTCGAGCACCGCGGCCACCCCGGAGCCGTTGTCGTTGATACCGGGACCGTTGGCCACCCCGTCCAGGTGTGCACCCACCATCACCACGTCGTTGGTGGAGCCGGTCTTGGTCTGGGCCAACACATTCCGGGACAGCACGCGTTCGGTGACGGTGTCCAGCACCAGCTTCACCGGATAGCGGGTGCGGCGCAGCGCCGCACCGGCCTGCGAACCGGCGACCGCGACCGGGATCGCCAGTTCCCGGTAGTAGCCGGTCGGGAACAGGTTCGGTGGGCTGCCGTTGCGGCCGCCGTCGGAGATCACCACCAGTGCCGCAGCGCCGGCCTGGGCGGCGGCCGCGGTCTTGTCCACCACCGAGCAACCGGTCTCGTCGGCGACCGCGACCGCGCCCTTGCTGACCTTGGCCGGGTAGTCCGAGCGGGCGCAGCCGGCGGCCTTGGTGGGCAGCACGACGGACCCGGACAACCCGCCCGACGGTGTCTGCCGCAGCAGCGAGGCCTGGTCCACCTGGAAAATCCGGCCGGCCGCAGTCAGCGTCGGCGCGCCGGGTGAGATGGTGTCGAGCCGTTCGAATTCGGCGGTTTGCACCTCGAATCCCTTGTCCTGCAACTCTTTCACCACGTAGTCCAGGCTGGCTTGATAGCCCGGGGAGCCGTCGGCGCGGTTGTCGCCGTTCTGGTCGGCGATTTCCTGCAGCCGCTGCAGGTGCCGGTAGACGCCGTCCCCGGTCACCGCGACCGCCAGATCCTGCGCCAGGTCGGTCGGCGGGGCCGGTTCCGGTGGTGCGCTGCCACAACCGGAAACGGCCAGCAGCGCCACCAGCAGCGCGGCCGTGCCCCGTAGACCCATCACCCGGTCAGGCTAGCCAGGCTGACCGCTAGGGCGCCACCACATGCCGGGTCCGGTCGGCACGCACCGGCACACCGTTGCGCCCGCTCTGGTCTTGCGCATACAGCCCCACCACGAACGCCACGCCGCGCCCCTGGATGCCGAGTGCGGTCTCGTTGATCTGGTCGAGCGTGTCGCTGGCCTGGTGGTAGTTCGGGTCGAACGGTTCGTCGGCCTTGCCGTCCCACAACTCGGCCTGTTCGGCGGTCATCTTGGCTTCGGCGCCGGCGAACAGCCCCCCGGCCGGGACGCCGGCCAGGGTGAACGCGTCGTAGTCGGAGCGGCCGTCGAAGTAGGTGTCTTGGGCTGTCACCCCGGCTTGTTCGAGGTAGGCCACGAAGGCACGTTCGATCCCGGCCGAACCCTCGGGCACCCGGGGCACCTGGGTGTTGCGATCCCGCGGCGCAGACTGGTTGCCGTCGTAAGTGAAGTACCCGGCGTTCGGCGAGGCCAGCATGTCGAAGTTCAAATACAGCGCAATGTCCTTGAGTTGCTCGACATCCAGCGACTGCACGTAGCGTTCCGAGCCGATCAGGCCGAGTTCCTCGGCGCCCCAGAAGACGAACCGCACCGCGTTCTGCACCCGCGGGGCACTGCCCATCTGCAGCGCCGTCTCGAGCACTGCAGCCGCTCCGGAAGCGTTGTCGTTGATGCCGGGGCCTTCCGGCACGCTGTCCAGGTGCGCGCCGACCATCACGACGTTGTCGGTGGCGCCGGTCTCGGTCTGCGCGATCACGTTGCGGGCGGTGTTCTCCTCGGTGCGCGCCTCGAAGGTCATGGTCACCGGGGCGGGCGCGGCGCGCAGTGCGGCGCCGTCGGCCTTGCTGACACTGGCCACCGGGATCTTGATCTCGGTCTTGGCACCCAGGGTGCCGCCCATCTCTTCTTCGTCGACGTTGTTGGCGACGATCACGCCGACCGCGCCATGCTCGACGGCGTTGGACACCTTCTGCGAGAACGGGCAGGTTCCGCGGTCGATCAACGCCACCGCGCCCGCTACCGGCAGGCCCTCGAAATCCTCGTCGGAACAGCCCGACGCTTCGGAGACCCGAACCGGCACCAACGGCGCCGACAGCCCGTCGGCCGGCGGTGCGACGGTGAACTGCAGCGGCCGCGCGGTGAAGGTGGCATCGCCCATCTTGATGCTGCCCGGTTCACCGTGGAACACCTTGTAGCTGAACTCCGGAGTTTCTACTTCGAATCCCTTGTCGCGCAGCGTGTTGGCCACGTAGTCCACGCTGGCGTCATAGCCGGGCCTGCCGACCGCGCGGTTGCCGTCGTGGGAGTCGGCGATCTCCTGGAACTTTTCCAGGTGGGCCATGATGGCCTCCAGGCTGACCTGCCCGTGCAGCTGCTCGGCGTACTCGGCAGCCTCCGGGGTGGCCGCTATCGGGGTGGGCTCCGGAGCTTCCCGACCGCAGCCGGCCAACACCAGGGCCGGCACCGCCGCCAGAGCAAACAAGGTTCGTGAGGTTCGATGCACCCGCTCCACGTTAGCCGTTGGTTCCCGTGGTCAATTACGCGCAATTGACCGCGGCGGCCGTGCGTGCGTCAGCCGACCAGGTAGCGCTGCAGCGTCGGAGCGATCCATCCGATGACCTCTGCGCGCGACATGGCGACCAGCGGCGGGAATTCCAGCACGTAGCGACACAGCGCCATCCCCAGCACCTGCGATGCGGCCAGGCTGGCCCGCACCGCGGTGTCGGCGGCGTCCCCGGTGGTCTTCGCGATCACCGGCGCCAGCTGGCCGGCGAAGATGGCCCGCATCCGTTCCGCGACGGCCGCGTTCGTCACGCCCGCCCGCAGCAGAATCAACAGTGCTTCGTCGCGTTCCCAGCGGTCCAGGAAGTGCGTCGCGAGCGCGACACCGATCTCGGCGCGGTCGACCTGGCTGAGGTCCGGTAGTTCCAGATCGAATTCGGCGGCCGCAGCGAACAACCGCTCCTTGTTGCCGTAGTAGCGCATCACCAGCGCGGGGTCGATCCCGGCGTCGGCGGCAATCGCCCGGATGGTGGCGCGTTCGTAGCCGTCGGCGGCGAAGCGCTCCCGGGCCGCGGCCAGGATGACGGACTTGGTTTCGGCTGCCGGTCGTCGCATGGGACAAGTGTAGGTCAACAGCCGTTGACAACAGCCAGCGATGGTTCTACCTTGAAGTCAACAGTTGTTGACCAACGTTCGGGAGCAAGGAGTCGAGATGCAAACCACCACCACCGACGTCCTGATCGTGGGGGCCGGACCGGTCGGGCTGACCGCCGCCGTCGTGCTCACTCAGCACGGCCGGCACGTCACCGTCGTCGACGGCCAAGCCGAAGGCGCCAACACCTCACGGGCCGCCGTGTTGCATCCGCACACCCTGGAGCTGCTCGAGCCCTACGGCGTGGTCGATGCCCTGGTTGCCCGGGGTGTGCACACGCCGACGTTCACCATCCGCGACCGCGACACCCTGCTGGTCGCGGTGCCGTTCCACGAGTTGCCGACCGCCTACCCCTACACTTTGATGATTTCGCAGGCCGACACCGAGGCGTACCTGCTTGAGCGGCTGGAGGAGTTGGGCGGCAAGGTGATCCGGCCTGCCACCGTGACCGAGATCCGGCAGAGCACCGACCATGCGATTGCCGGCTTCGCCGACGGTCAGCAGATCCAGGCCAAGTATCTGATCGGCGCCGACGGCATGCACAGCACGGTCCGGGAGCAGGCGGGTATCGAGTTCAGCGGCGGCAGCTACGCCGAATCATTCGTGCTCGCCGATGTGCGACTGTCCGGCGGGGTACCCGCCGACGAGGTCATCCTGTACTTCTCCCCCGCCGGGCTGGTGGTCGTCGCGCCGCTGCCCGACGGCCTGTTTCGCGTCGTCGCCACCGCCGAGGACGCCCCGCAACACCCCGACGCCGAGTTCGTGCAGTCACTGTTGGACGAGCGCGGACCGCAGGCTCAGCCCGCGCTGGTCTCCGAGGTCATCTGGGGCTCGCGGTTCCGGGTGCACCACCGCGTTGCCGACAAATTCCGCGCCGGGCGCGTGCTGCTGGCCGGCGACGCCGCGCATGTGCACTCCCCGGCCGGCGGGCAGGGCATGAACATCGGCATCGAGGACGCCGTCGCGCTGGGCGAACGACTCGCGCAGGTGTTGGACGGCCCAGCCGGCGTCGGCTCCGCCGAGCGGCTCCTCGACGACTACGCCGAGTCCCGCCGCCGCACCGCCCGCAGCGTGGTGGCGATGACCGGCCGGCTCACCGATCTCGCCACCGCCTCCGCGCGGCGGCGCCCGATCCGCAACCGGGTGATGCGGCAGGTGGGCTCGCTGCCGGCCGCCCGCCGCGCGCTGGCCTGGCGACTGTCCGGTCTGAACCGACGCTGAAAAGGAGAAGTCATGCAACTCGTCAACGATCACCTCGCAGTACCCGCGCGACTCACCGACCCGACCGACCAGGGATACCTGATCCTGGCAGCGGAGGCGGGCCGCTGGTGCGGACCGTTGCCGCTACCGTCGCGGAACCGGCGCCGGCTGGCCGATCGTCTCGCCGCATCAGTGGCGAAGCTGGCCCAACGCGAGGACGTCATCGAGGCCGTGGTGTTCGGCGCTGCACTGCGCCCACCCGGTGAGGGCTCTGCCCTGCTGGCGCGCGCCGGGGTCCGGCCGGCCCGCTACGACCTGGTGGTGCTGATCCGGACCCGCTGCGTCGACACCGTCGACGCGGTGCGCAACGACGACGCCTACCAGTCGATGGTCGCCGACGTCGACCGCAGTGCCCAACACAGCTACCGGTTGGCGGCGCACAACGCGGCCCGGATCGCCGACGTCGAGCACAGCAGCGATCGCTGGTTCCTGTTCAACTACTTCCACTGCGACTCCGCCGAAACCGTCTATGCCGCCTGGGAATACACCGCCGGGTGGTTCCAGCGTCACACCGCGCTGCCGGACTCCACACTGCTGGCGCCGCAACCCGGCGAACCGGTGGACTACAGCCTGGTCAACCACGCCAGCTGGCCGACGCTGCGGGCGTTCCTGCCCAGCCTGCTGTTCGCTCGCACCTTCCGGTCGTTCGTGCTGGCCAACTTCAAGGCCAACGACGTGGCCGCGCAGCCGATCATCTACCGCGTGCTGCAGGCATCCCGGCCCGCTGCACGCTAGCCGCTCGCCGGGTCAGCCAACTGCGCGATCAGCAGCGCTGCCACCGCCGCCATCCCCGCGGCGTTGGGGTGAAACGGCGCCGGCCGGCCGAACGCGAACGCCAGCGGGAAGCCCGCGCCCACCGTCCAGGGCTGGGCCGACCAGGCGTGCTGCTCGACGCTGGCGGCGGCCACCGGCACCAGTTCACAACCGGTGGCGGCCGCAGCGGCCGCGGTGGTTTCGGCCAGTCGGGCCGCGACGTGCCGGCCCAGGTCGGCCTCATCGGGCCGCAGCGGCGGGGCCGGCTGACCGGCCGGTGGCAGCAGGGTCAAGTAGTCGACGAACAGCACCCGCGCACGGGGTGCGGCTGCGCGCGCGGCGCGGCCCACGGCTTCCAGCGCAGCGCCGACCGCGTCCAGCGCGGCATCGCGCCGTTCGGCATCGAGCAGATCCCGGATCGCCGTGCCCAGGATCGGCACCGAGCGCAGCGCGCGCGGTAGCGTCGCGGCCATCAGCAGCGGCACATACCCGACGTCGTTGCCACCGATCGTGATGGTCACCAGGTCCTCGTCGCCACGCAGCGCCCGCAGTTGCGGCGGCGCACCGTTTTGCGCAGCGGAGAGCAGGTGAGCGGTGGTGGCCCCGGAATAGGTGACGTCGTGCAGGTCGTAACCCAGCTGCTCGGCCACCAGGTGCGGATAGTTGCGCGCCGAGCGCCCGGCCCGCCACGGTGACCCCGGTGATCGCGGCCCGATCCCGGGCCCGGCGGCCATCGAACTACCTAGTGCGACATACCGTTTGGCCATCGAATCAGACCGGCGGGCTGGACGCCTGCGCCCAGAACCGCTTGGGGATGCGGCCGGCCTGGCGGGCCAGGTACCCGGCGGTGACGGCGGCGGCCATCGCGGCGGCCATGGTCGCCGGTTCGGCGGCCCGGGTCACCGCCGACGCCAACAGCACGGCGTCGCAACCGAGTTCCATCGCCAGTGCGGCGTCGCTGGCGGTACCGATGCCGGCGTCGAGCACCACCGGCACGCCGGCCGCTGCCACGATCATCTCGATATGGTGCGGATTGGAGATGCCCAGCCCGGTGCCGATCGGTGAGCCCAGCGGCATCACGGCGGCGCAGCCGACGTCCTCGAGCCGGCGGGCCAGCACCGGGTCGTCGGTGGTGTAGGGCAACACCACGAATCCGTCGTCGACCAATTGTTCTGCCGCGCGCACCAATTCGATGGCATCGGGCAGCAGGGTGCGCTCGTCGGCGATCACCTCGAGCTTGACCCAGTTGGTTTCCAGGGCCTCGCGGCCGAGCTGCGCGGTCAGCACCGCTTCGGCCGCGCTGCGACACCCGGCGGTGTTGGGCAGCGGAGCGATGCCCAACCGGTTGAGCAGCTCGAGCACGCCGGTGCCGCCGTCGGCGTCCACCCGGCGCATCGCGACCGTGGTCATCTCGGTGCCGGAGGCGATCAACGCCTCTTCCAGGATGGCCAGACTCGGCGCGCCTCCGGTGCCCATGATCAGCCGGGACCCGAAGCTGCGGTCGGCGATGGTCAGCTGCGCGTCAGCCACCCTGTACCGCCGCCACGACCTCCACCCGCGATCCGTCGGAAAGCACGGTGTGCCAATCGGATCGGGGCAGCACCGACCAGTCCAATGCGACCGCGATGCCCTTGTCCGGGTAGCCCAGGTCGGTCACCAGCTGCGCCACCGTGGTGGCGTCGTCGATCTCGAGCTGTTCGTCGTTCACCAGAATCTTCATGCCGGCACACTCACTTTCAGTTCACTGGCGATGCGTTCAACCGTCCACGGCGCCAACAGGAATCCCGACCGGCCGTGGCCGGCGGCGACCAGGGTGCGTTCATCGAGGCGCCCCACGATCGGCAGGTTGTCGGGAGTCATCGGACGCAGCCCGGCGGCGCATTCGGCGAGTTCGTACTCACCGAGGCTGGGCAGCACCGCGCAGGCGTCGTCGAGCAGATCACGCACGCCGAGCACCGACGGCGCGGTGTCGCGGCCGTGCTCGTACTGGGTGGCGCCCACCACCACACCGTCGGCGCGCGGCACCAGATAGACCTGGCGGCCGTGCACCCGGGCCCGAATCACGCGCTGCGGCACCGGCAGACAGCCGCGCCGCCAGCGCAGCCGCAGCACCTCACCCTTGACCGGACGGATCGGCAGACCCGGCCACAACTTGGGCGCGTCGATGCCGTTGGCGATCACCACCAGATCCGCACCGGCCTGCGCCGCGGCCAGATCGGTGGCCGGCGGCGCCCACTGCACACCGAGTCGCTCGCACTGCGCCAGCAGCCCGGCCACTACGGCCCGGTTGTCCACCGCCAGTTCGGTGGGCGCGAGGAAACCATGTCGGATGGCTTGTGCGAGTTGCGGCTCGACCTCACGCGCCGCCGAGGTCAGTTCGACCGGATGTCCCAGACCGGCCAACCAGTCCGCGACCGTGCGCAGATCGGCGACGTCGGCGCGGTCGACCGCCAGCACCAGGGACTCGTGCGCGCTGACCACCTCCGGCGGCAACCCGTCCAGATACGAACCGGGACCGGTCGCGCGCCACAGCGCCAGCGACTCCAGTCCGACCTTGAGCAGTTCCTCTTCGCCGGGCCAGGCCTCGCTGTGCGGAGCGAGCATCCCGCCCGCCACCCAGGAGGCGCCCTTCTCGTCGCTGCGGTGCACGGTGACCGACCAGCCGTCCTGGCGGGCGCGGCGGGCCACCGACAACCCGATCACGCCGCCGCCGATGACGGCCAACGTGCCGACGCTGTGATCGGTGGCCATGCTTCCTCCCTTCGCCGGCATGACCCGGAGCAGGTTCGACGGTCAGGGTCGGTGGCGTCCGCCGGCCGGGCGGGAACTCCAGACCCACTCTCAGCCCGGTTCCGCGGGCTCCCGTGTCGTCTCAACTGACCAGGGTACTCAGCCGATTTCGGGCCGGCCGGGGACCCGCAGACCCCGCACCCTCGTGAACCGTGAATTGTGTACCGGGTTACTCGGGCGATGCGTACACAATTCACGGTTCACGAGCCGGTCAGCGCTCTCGCCCCGGCAGGCCAGGCCCCTCAGCCGGGTCCTCGGCGGGCTAGTCTCGCTCGCGTGAGTGACCTACCGCTGGACCGGCTGAACACCGCGCGGCTCTACCTGTGCACCGACGCCCGCCGGGAACGCGGTGACCTGGCCGAATTCGTCGACGCCGCGCTGGCCGGCGGGGTGGACATCATCCAGTTGCGGGACAAGGGCTCACCCGGCGAGCAGCAGTTCGGACCGTTGGAGGCCAAACACGAACTGGCGACCCTGGAGATCTTGGCCGAGGCCGCGGCCCGGCACGGCGCACTGCTGGCGGTCAACGACCGCGCCGACGTGGCCCGCGCCGCCGGCGCCGACGTGCTGCACCTGGGCCAGGACGACCTGCCGCTGCACATCGCGCGCGACATCATCGGCGACCGCCCGGTCATCGGCCGCTCCACCCACGACGAGCAGCAGATGCGCACCGCGCTGACCGAACCGGTGGACTACTTCTGCGTCGGCCCGTGCTGGCCCACCCCCACCAAGCCCGGTCGCAGCGCACCCGGCCTGGACCTGGTCCGAGCCACCGCGGCCACCGGCACCAGCAAGCCGTGGTTCGCCATCGGCGGGATCGACGAGCAGCGGTTATCCGAGGTGCTCGACGCCGGCGCCACCCGCGTGGTGGTGGTCCGCGCGATCACCGGCGCCGACGATCCGCGCGCCGCGGCGGCCCGGTTGGCCGGCGCGCTGCGCGGTTAGCCGACTCAGAACGCCCAGCTGCCGCCGGGCTTGACCACGAAGCCGTGCTCGCCGTACTCCCGGGACGGCGAGCCTTCCGGCGCGGTGTCCGGCCACGAATCCGGCTTGCGGGCCCGGCAGGCCAGCACCTCGACGCTGGGCACTGCACACACGATCCCGCTGGTGGTGGCGATCTTGAGGCCGACCGGAAGCAGCAGTCGGCTGCGGTCGGGTTCGGCGCCGTCCATGGTGCTGAAGGTGCCGGGCTGGTCGAACCGGGCCGATACCCGGTTGGCGCCGGAGCCGACGTCGGGAATCGGGCCGGTGCAACTGACACCCAGGTCGGCGATCAGCGAGGCCGCGCACTCCAGACCGTTCGGGGTGGTGAACCGCCAGCCGGCCCCGGACGGGTGCGCAGCGGTGACGAAGTACAGGTCCAGCGGTGCCGGGACGTAGCGGTCGATGTCCGGGAAGTCCGCGGGCGCGGCCTGCGCGACCGGCGCCGGCGCGGAAACCAGCGCCGCGAGCATCCCCGCGCACAGCGCGGCGGTGGCGGCGATCCTGGTGCGCATCCGCGCTGTGCCGACTCCCATCACGACCATCTGAGCATCACAGACCGGCGGGCAACAGCGGAATTTCGGCAATGACCTCGCGCAGCCGCGCCCAACTGGCCGCGAAACCGGGGTGCAACGGCAGCGCCACCACATCGTCCTCGGACACCCAGCGCAACTCCGAGCTCTCCCGGTTGGGCACGGTGTCGAGCAGGGTGGGCGCATCGGCGATCACCGTGGTGTAGGACCACGACGGCGCGCCGGCCGCCCCGACGACTTCGGCGGTCACCACCGCGGCCCGCACGGTGAGTTGTTCGGACGGCAGGCCGGCCTCCTCGTGCGCCTCGCGCACGGCGGCCTGCTCGACGGTCTCGTGGCTGTCCCGGGCACCGCCGGGCAGTCCCCAGGTCCCGCCCTGATGGCTCCACGGCGCACGGTGCTGCAACAGCACCGCCGCCGTCCCGTCGGGCTGCGGGGCCCGCAGCAGCAGTCCGGCCGCACCGTGTCGACCCCAGTAATGGACGCCGGTGTCGGAAATCACCCAGCCGTCTCCGTCACCACGCACGGGTTCAGGATAAGCCGAGCCGTCCGACACCGCGTGACCTCCCGATCCGGGATGGCGCCCAATCCGTCACCGAGGCTCTTAGACTCGGGGACGGACTCGGGAGACAAACGAGAAGGCGGCACTGGTGACGGTCGAGTTAGCGCACCCGTCCACCGAGCCGTTGGCGTCCCGGTCACCGGCCGACCCGGTTCATCCGCGTTGGTGGTTCATCTGGACCACACCCGGTCGGATCATGGCGCTGGGCGTCATCCTGGCCACCCTCGGGGTGCTCAGCGCGTTCGCCACCTCGACCACGATCGATCACCGGCAGCAGGCACTGACCACGGTGCTCGACGACACCGAGCCACTGTCCTTCAACGCCGGCCGGCTCTACACCACGCTGTCGGTGGCCGACGCGGCCGCGGCCACCGCGTTCATCGCGGGCGTGGAACCCCGTCCGGTGCGGCAGCGCTACGAGGACGCCATCACCGCGGCCGCCGGCGCGTTGACCCGCGCGTCGGCCGGCCTGACCGACGAATCCCGGCAGCAGTTGCTGGCCCGGATCAACGCCAACCTCGCGGTCTACACCGGGCTGATCGAAACCGCCCGCACCAACAACCGGCTGGGCAACCCGGTCGGCTCGTCGTACCTGTCGGAAGCGTCGGCGCTGATGCAGGACACCATCCTGCCCGACGCGCAGCGGCTCTATCAGGAGTTGTCGTCCCGGGTGGACGCCGAGACCACGTCGTCGACCCGGATCCCGTCGCCGGTGATCCTGATCGTGGCGGCCACCATCGTGTTCGGTTTGTTCGCGCACCGCTGGCTGGCGCGGCGCACCCGACGCCGGGTCAACATCGGTCTGGTGGCCGGCGGCCTGGCGATCCTGTTGATGGTGATCTGGGTGGGCACCGCGTTGATCATCTCGACCGCGGGCAGTCGCAGCGCCAAGGACAACGCCGCCGAGTCGCTGAAGACCGTCACCAACCTGGCGATCACCGCGCAGCAGGCCCGCGCCGACGAAACCCTGTCGCTGATCCGCCGCGGCGATGAAGACGTCCGCAAACAGTCCTACTATCAGCGCATCGAGACCATGCAGCAGGAACTCGCCGACTATCTGCAACGCAGCGACTCCATCGACAAGTCGGAGCTGGAGAACGCCGACCAGTTGCTGGCCCGCTGGCGCGCGGCCGACGAACGCATCAATGCCTACATCTCGGTGGGTAACTACCAGGCCGCCACCCAGGTGGCGCTGGGCACCGGGGAGGACGACTCCACGCCGGCCTTCGACAAGCTGGAGGCCGCGCTCGATGCCGGTATCCAGGAATCCCGCCAGCAGTTGCGCAACGACATCCTCAGTGCCCGACGGGTGCTTTCCGGTGCCACCATCGGTGCGGTGGTGCTGTCGCTGGGTGCCGCGCTGGCCGTCGCGTTGGGTCTGTGGCCGCGGATGAGTGAGTACCGATGAGCTCGGTGCTACGCCGGTTGAGCGCCGCGGTCCTGACCGCGGTGTTGGGAGCGGGGTTGCTCGGCGGCTGCGGCCAGACCGAATCGTTGGCCCCGATGCCCAATCTGACGTTGCCGGCACCGACACCGGCCGGGATGGCCGAGTTGGCCCCGGCCGTGGCGCCGCCGCCCAGCGCGGAGGACGAGGACTGTGACCGCACGGCGAGCCTGCGGCCGTTCACCGACCGCAAGGAGGCCGAGGCCGCCGTCGAGCACATCCGCAACCGGGGCCGACTGGTGGTCGGTCTGGACATCGGCAGCAACTTGTTCAGCTTCCGGGATCCGATCACCGGTGAGATCGCCGGGTTCGACGTCGACATCGCCCGCGAGGTGGCCCGCGACATCTTCGGCAACCCGTCGCAGGTGGAGTACCGCATCCTGGCCTCGGCCGACCGGATCAACGCGCTGCAGAACAATCAGGTCGACATCGTGGTCAAGACCATGAGCATCACCTGCGAGCGCCGCGAACTGGTGGCCTTCTCCACGGTGTATCTAATTGCGCACCAACGCATTCTGGTGCCGCGGGATTCGGCGATCAACGACGCCAGCCAGCTGCCCGGGCGGCGGGTGTGCGTGGCGCAGGGCACCACGTCGCTGACCCGGATGCAGCAGATCGCGCCCCCACCGATCATCATCTCGGTGGTGACCTGGGCCGACTGCCTGGTGGCCGTGCAGCAGCGGCAGGTCGATGCGGTGTCCACCGATGACACCATCCTGGCCGGGCTGATGTCCCAGGATCCCTATCTGCACATCGTGGGGCCGAGCATGGGTCAGGAGCCGTACGGCATCGGGATCAACCTGGACAACGCCGGCCTGGTCCGCTTCGTCAACGGCACCCTGCAGCGTATCCGGCAGGATGGAACCTGGAATGCGTTGTACCGCAAGTGGTTGACCGGGCTCGGCCCGCCGCCGTCGCCGCCGGTCGCGAGGTATCTGGACTGAGCCGATGGCAGACACCGAACCCGACCAGGACCGCACGACGCCCGACGCGTCGGTCGACGACCCGCACGACGACGGCGGCCCCGGCACCCAGCCGGCCGAGATGCTGTTCGACTCGGCGTCGACCATGCGGCCGATGGCCACCCAGGCCATCTTCCGGCCGCAGTTCGACGACGACGAGGACGACGTCATCGTCACCACCGGCCGCGACGACTACCCGAATGCACTGACCCGCGCCATCGCACCCGCCCGCCGCCTCGGTGGCGGCATGGTCGAGATCCCGCGGGTTCCGGAGATCGACCCGTTCGCCGCACTGATGACCAATCCGGTTGTCGCGGAATCGAAACGGTTCTGCTGGAACTGCGGCAAGCCGGTCGGCCGGTCCACCCCGGACGGCGCGGCACTGTCGGAGGGCTGGTGCCCGCACTGCGGCAGCGCCTACTCGTTCCTGCCGCAGCTGGGTCCCGGTGACATGGTCGCCGACCAGTACGAGATCAAGGGCTGCGTGGCACACGGCGGCCTGGGCTGGGTGTACCTGGCGGTGGACCACAACGTCAACGAACGGCCGGTGGTGCTCAAGGGTCTGGTGCATTCCGGGGACGCCGAAGCCCAGGCCATCGCGATGGCCGAACGGCAGTTCCTGGCCGAGGTGGTGCACCCGTCGATCGTCAAGATCTACAACTTCGTTGAGCACCCGGACCGGCACGGCGAGCCGGTCGGCTACATCGTGATGGAGTACGTCGGCGGCACCTCGCTCAAACAGAGTCGCGACCAACGACTTCCGGTCGCCCAGGCGATCGCCTACATGCTGGAGATCCTGCCGGCGCTGGGTTATCTGCACTCGCTCGGGTTGTGCTACAACGACCTCAAACCCGAGAACATCATGCTCACCGAGGAGCAACTCAAGCTGATCGACCTGGGCGCGGTCTCCCGGATCAACTCGTTCGGCTACCTCTACGGCACACCCGGTTATCAGGCGCCCGAGATCGTGCGCACCGGACCCACCGTGCAGACCGACATCTACACCGTCGGACGCACCCTGGCAGCGCTGACGCTGCGGCTGCGCACCAAGCACGGCCGCTACGTCGACGGCCTGCCCGAGGACGATCCGGTGCTCACCCAGTACGACAGCTTCGGCCGGTTGCTGCGCCGCGCCATCGACCCGGACCCGCGCCGCCGGTTCGCCACCGCCGACGAGATGTCCGGTCAGCTACTCGGCGTGCTGCGCGAAGTGGTGGCCGCCGACACCGGCATTCCGCGGCCCGGCCTGTCAACGATGTTCAGCCGGTCCCGGTCCACCTTCGGCGTCGACCTGTTGGTTGCGCACACCGATGTCTACCTGGACGGCAAACCGCATTCGGAGAAGCTGACCGGCGCCGAGATCGTCACCGCGCTGCCGGTGCCGCTGGTGGACCCCAGCGACGTGGCCGCAACGGTGTTGAGCGCCAACGTGTTGTCCCAGCCGGTGCAGACCCTGGACTCGCTGCGCGCGGCCCGGCACGGCGCGCTGGACTCCGACGGCATCGACCTGTCCGAATCGATCGAACTACCGCTGATGGAGGTCCGCGCGCTGCTGGACCTCGGCGATGTGGCCAAGGCCACCCGCAAGCTCGACGACTTGGCCGACCGGGTCGGCTGGCAGTGGCGACTGGTCTGGTTCCGTGCGGTCTCCGAACTCCTGACCGCCGACTACGATTCGGCCACCAAGCATTTCACCGAGGTGCTCGATCACCTGCCCGGTGAACTGGGGCCCAAACTCGCGTTGGCGGCCACCGCGGAGCTGGCCAGCAGCACCGCCGAAGAACAGTTCTACCGCACCGTGTGGTGGACCGACGAGGGTGTGATCTCGGCCGGTTTCGGTCTGGCCCGCGCCCAGGCTGCGCTCGGCGATCGCGAAGGTGCGGTACGCACCCTCGACGAAGTTCCGGCCGCCTCACGGCATTTCACCACCGCCCGGCTGACCAGTGCGGTGACCCTGCTGGCCGGCCGGTCCACCAGTGAGCTCAGCGAGGAGAACATCCGGGACGCCGCCCGGCGCGTGGAAGCCCTGCCGGACACCGAGCCCCGGGTGCTGCAGCTGCGGGCGTTGGTGTTGGGGACCGCGCTGGACTGGATCACCGACCACGAAGCCAGCACCAACCACATCCTGGGTTTCCCGTTCACCCAGCACGGGCTACAACTGGGTGTGGAGTCCGCGCTGCGGGCCCTGGCCCGGCAAACCCCGAACCGCGCGCACCGCTACACGCTGGTCGACATGGCCAACACCGTGCGCCCGACGAGCACCTTCTGAGCCGGCACCGGCGGCGCGCTACTGCCCGGCGGCCAGCACGTCCATGCAGTCCCGCGCGATGGCCAACTCCTCGTCGGTGGGGATGACCAGCACGGTGGTCGGCGAGTTCTCCGCCGAGATCACCCGCGGCCCGCGGGCCGGACTGTCGTTGAGGTGCTCGTCGATCTCGATGCCCAGCGGGGCCAGCCCGGTCAACGCATCGCGGCGCACCGCGGCGTCGTTCTCGCCCACGCCGGCGGTGAACGTGATGACGTCGGTGTTGCCCAGCACCGCCAGGTAGGCGCCAATGTACTTGCGCAGCCGGTGGATGTACACATCGTAGCCGAGTCTGGCTGCCTCGTCCCCGTTTTGGATGCGCCGATGCAGTTCCCGGAAGTCGTTGTCGCCGCCCAATCCGTACACCCCGGAGCGCCGGTTGAGGATCGACTCGATCTCCTCGAACGGCAGCCCGGCGGTGCGCGCCAGGTAGAAGATGATCCCGGGATCCACGTCACCGCTGCGGGTGCCCATCACCAGCCCCTCCATCGGGGTCAGGCCCATCGAGGTGTCCACCGGCCGGCCACCGGCGATCGCCGAGGCCGACGCACCGTTGCCCAGGTGCAGCACGATCTGGTTCAGGCTTTCGGGTTCGGCGCCGAGGAAGACCGCGGCCTGCTGACTGACGTACTGGTGTGAGGTGCCGTGGAACCCGTACCGCCGGATCCCCCAGCGCTGCGCGAGTTCGTGGTCCAGCGCGTAGGTGGCCGCCGCAGGTGGTAGGTCGTGGAAGAACGCGGTGTCGAACACCGCGATGTGCGGCACGTCGGGCAGCAGTTTGCGGGCCACCTCCACGCCGCGCAAGCCGGGCGGATTGTGCAGCGGCGCAAGCGGTGAGAGCTCGTCGACCTTCGGGATGAAGCTGTCGTCGATCAGGGTCGGCCGGTACAGCTCGCTGCCGCCGTGCACCATCCGGTGCCCGACGGCCACCAAACCCAGGGTCTCCAGATGGCCACCGGCCTCGGCGAACAACTCGAAGGCCAGCCGCAGCGCGGCCTCGTGGTCGACCACCCGGCGTTCGCGTTCGATCTTGAGCCCACCGAACTCCAGGGTGGCCATCGAGTGGTCCTCACCGATCCGTTCGATGATCCCGTCGGCCACCGAGGCGCCGGTATCTGGTTGCACCAGACTGAATTTGATCGACGAGGAGCCGGAATTGAGTACCAGCACGGTAGGTCGCACGTCTCAGCTCCCCTGGGCCTGGATGGCGGTGATCGCCACGGTGTTGACGATGTCGGCGACCAGCGCACCGCGGGACAGGTCGTTGACCGGTTTGTTGAGCCCCTGCAGCACCGGCCCGATCGCGACCGCCCCGGCGCTGCGCTGCACGGCCTTGTAGGTGTTGTTGCCGGTGTTGAGGTCCGGGAAGATCAGCACGGTGGCCCGGCCGGCCACCGCCGAATCCGGCATCTTGGACGCCGCCACCGACGGCTCCACCGCCGCGTCGTACTGGATCGGCCCTTCGACCAGCAGGTCGGGTTCCCGACGCCGGACCAATTCGGTTGCCGTGCGCACCTTCTCGACGTCGGCACCGGTTCCGGAATTGCCGGTCGAGTAGGACAGCATGGCCACCCGCGGTTCGATGCCGAACTGGGCGGCGGTGCGCGCCGAACTGATCGCGATGTCGGCGAGCTGCTCGGCGGTGGGATCCGGCACGATCGCGCAGTCGCCGTAGGCCAGCACCCGGTCGGACAGACACATCAAGAAGATGCTCGACACCGTCGACACCGACGGCGCGGTCCGGATGATCTCGAAGGCCGGCCGCACGGTGTGCGCCGTGGTGTGCGCAGCGCCGGACACCATGCCGTCCACGATCTCGTTGTGCACCAGCATGGTGCCGAAGTACGACACGTCATGAATGGTCTCGCGGGCCTGTTCGACGGTGACACCCTTGTGCTTGCGCATCTCGGCGTACTGCTCGGCGAACTTGTCGCACAGCTCGCTGGTCTTCGGGTTGAGCACGGTCGCGGCACTGATGTCGACACCGAGTTCGGCTGCCCGCAACCGGATCTGGGTTTCGTCGCCCAGGATGGTCAGGTCGGCGACGCCGCGCAGCAGCAGCCGGCCCGCGGCGTGCAGGATGCGGTCGTCGTCGCCTTCGGGCAACACGATGCGTTTGCGGTCCGAGCGGGCCCGGTCGATCAGCTCGTACTCGAACATCTGCGGTGTGGTGACCGTCGGGATCGGCACCGCCAGCCGCTCCAACAATTCGCCGAGGTCGACGTGGGTGTCGACCAACTCCAGCGCGGTGTAGATCTTGCGCTCGGAGTCCGCGGTGACCCGGCCGCGGGCCGAGGCCACCGCGCTGGCGGTGTCGAAGGTGCCCAGATCGGTCGCGATGATCGGCAGCCGCGAACCCAGCCCGTCGACCAGATCGGCGATCGCCGGGTGCAACTCCAGGCCACCGTTGAGGATCACCGTCGACAGCGACGGAAAGCCTTCAGCGGCATTGGCACTCATCACCGCCAGCACCACGTCGGAGCGGTCGCCGGGGGTGATCACGGCCATCCCCTCGCGCAGCCGCTCCAGCACGTGGTCGGCGGTCATCCCGGCCACCATCACGCCGAGCACCTCGCGACCGAGCAGTTCCTGGTCGCCTTTGATCAGGGTGCCGTCCACCGCGCTGACCAGCTCGCCCACCGACGGTGCGACCAGCAGCGGATCCTCGGGCAGCACGTAGGCCTTGGGTTCGATACCGGCCAGCGCCGCGGCCACGTCGGCGAGCTGATCGGGGTCGGCCCGGTTGGCCACCACCGCGGCGGGGTACGCGTGCTGGTTGGCGATCTCGGCCAGGCACAGTTCGACCACCTGGGCCACCTCGTGCGGGGTGCGGCCCTTGGCCCGCACCGCCAACACCACCGGTGCGCCCAGGTTGGCCGCGATCCGGGCGTTCATCGACAGCTCGCTCGGGCTGGCCACATCGGTGTAGTCGCTGCCGACGATCAGCACCGCATCGCAGCGATCCGCCACCGCGTGATAGCGGTCCACGATCGCGACCAGCGCCGCGGCCGGGTCCTCGTGCAGCTGCTGATAGCTGACCCCGACGCAGTCTTCGTAGGGCAGCCCGGCGGTGGTCTGCGCCAGCAACAATTCCAGGATGTAGTCGCGTGCCTCACCGAGCCGGGCGATCGGCCGGAACACCCCGACCCGCGGCACGGTGGCGCGCAACCGGTGCAGGATCCCCAGCGCGATGGTCGACTTGCCGGTGTCGCCTTCCGGGGCTGCGACGTAGATGGCCGTTGCGTTGGGTCCGCCGTTGGTCTCTACCACGGCGCCCAGCTTTCCTCATCCGACCGCAGAACGCGACAACCAACCCGAGCAACACCGGCCAACCGGGCCGACTCAGCCCAGTTTGCGCAGCCGCGGCTCCAGATCACGCGCGAACAGCTCCAGGAACCGGCGCTGGTCGTGTCCGGGAGCGTGGAACACCAGGTGGTTCAGGCCCCACTTGACGTACTGGGCAACCTGCTCGACGGCCTGGTCGGGGTCGGAGGCGACGATCCAACGCTTGGCGACCTGCTCGATGGGCAGCGCGTCGGCGGCCTTCTCCATCTCGATCGGGTCGTCGATGGAGTGCTTCTGCTCGGCGGTCAGCGACAACGGCGCCCAGAACCGGGTGTTCTCCAGCGCCTTGTCGGGATCGGTGTCGTAGGAGATCTTGATCTCGATCATCCGGTCGATGTCGTCCGGGTTGCGGTCGGCGGCCGCCGCACCCTCCTTGACCGCGGGGATCAGCTTGTCGGCGTAGAGCTCGGCGCCCTTACCGGAGGTGCAGATGAACCCGTCACCGGCGCGGCCGGCGTACTTGGCGACCACCGGGCCGCCGGCCGCGATGTAGATCGGGACGCCGTCGTCGGGCACGTCGTAGATCGAGGCGCCCTTGAGCTTGTAGTAGTCACCGTCGAAGTCGACCCGGTCACCGCGCCACAGTTCGCGCATCAACCGCACCGATTCCCGCAGCCGGGCGAAGCGCTCCTTGAACTCCGGCCATTCCCCGACGTAGCCGGTGGCGATCTCGTTGAGCGCCTCACCGGTGCCGACGCCGAGGAAGATCCGATCCGGGTACAGGCAGGCCATGGTGGCGAACGCCTGCGCGATCACTGCCGGGTTGTACCGGAAGGTCGGGGTCAGCACCGAGGTCCCGAGCTGCAGCCGCTGGGTGCGCTCACCCACCGCGGTGATCCAGGCCAGCGAGAACGGCGCGTGCCCACCTTCGTGTCGCCAGGGCTGGAAGTGGTCACTGACGGTGGCGCTGTCCATACCCGCCGCTTCTGCTGCCACACCCAGTTCGACGAGTTCGCGCGGAGCGAACTGCTCAGCCGATGCCTTGTATCCCAGTTTCAGTTCAGCCACATCTCTAGTTCTACCCTTCGACCTACACTGCCCTGATGGCGCCCGCACGCAACGAGTTGGTCCGGGTCACCGACACCGTGTATCTGGCCACCACACCGCTGGTGAACTGGACGCTGGTCACCGATCCGGATCCGGCGGCCGGTGTGCTGCTGATCGACGCGGGTTTTCCGGGGCAGCGCGCCGAGGTGCTGGCCTCGCTGCGGGAACTGGGCTATCACGCCGCCGATCTGCGCGCCATCCTGCTCACCCACGCCCACGTCGACCACTTCGGCAGCGCGGTGTGGTTCGCCGCCGAACACCAGACCCCGGTGTACTGCCACGCCAACGAAGTTGGGCACGCCAAGCGGGAGTACCTGGAGCAGGTTTCTGCGCTGGCGGTGGCCCGGCAGATCTGGCAGCCGCGCTGGTTGAAGTGGTCGGCCCAGATCGCCCGCCAGGGCGCGTTCCTGCGCGCCGGGATCCCGTCGACCCAGCCGCTCACCGAGGACATCGCCGCGGATCTGCCGGGCCAACCGTTGGCCATCCCCACCCCCGGGCACACCGGTGGTCACTGTTCGTATCTGGTCGACGGCGTCTTGGTCGCCGGTGACGCCCTGGTCACCGGGCATCCCACCGCGCCGCGACGCGGCCCGCAGTTACTGCACCCGGTGTTCAACCACGACCAGGACGGCTGTCTACGCAGCCTGGGCGCGCTGGCCATGTTGGAGACCGAGGTGCTGGTTCCCGGGCACGGCGAAATGTGGCGCGGCCCGATCCGCACCCTGGCCGAGCAGGCCGCCGGCTAAGACGGTGGCGTCAGGCCCAGCTGGTCGCGCAGCGTCTCACCGGCGTACTCGCTGCGGAACGCACCGCGCTCCTGCAGCAGCGGCACCACCTGGTCGACGAAGTCGTCCAGGCCGTGCGGAGTCAGGTGCGGCACCAGGATGAAGCCGTCGCAGGCGTCGGCCTGGACGTGCCGGTCGATGGCGTCGGCGACTTGGGCCGGGGTACCGACGAACTGCTCGCGAGCGGTGACCGCGATGATCAACTCGCGGATCGAAAGTCCCTGCGCCTGTGCGCGTTCGCGCCACTGCGCAGCCAGCGCGCGCGGGTCGGCGTGCCGGACCCGGCCCTGGCTCACGGTCGGGTCATCGACCGGGTCGACGTCGGGCAGCGGACCGTCCGGGTCGTAGTCCGACAGGTCGCGCTGCCACACCTGTTCCAGCATCGCGATCGCGGTCTGCGGGCTGACCTGCTGCTCGCGGATGTGCCGAGCCCGTGCGGCGGCCTCGTCCGGGGTGCCGCCCAGCACCACCGAGGCGGCTGGAAACACCTTGACCCGCTCCGGGTTTCGGCCGTGCGCCGCGACCTTGGCCTTGACGTCGGCGTAGTAGCGCTGACCGGCTTCCAGACCGGCGTGCACGGTGAAGAACGCGTCGGCGTAGCGGGCACCGAACTCGCGGCCGGCATCGGAGTCACCAGCTTGCAGCAGCACCGGATGGCCCTGCGGCCCACCCGGCAGGGTGGCCAACCCGCGGACATCGAACTGCGCGCCGTTGAACCGCACCGCGTGGATCCGGGCCGGGTCGGCGTGCACACCGGTGCCCGGATCGGCCGCCACCGCGCCGGTGTCCCAGCTGTCCCAGAACTTTCGAGCCACCTCGATGAACTCACCCGCGCGCAGGTAGCGGTCGGCGTAATCGAGGAAGCCCCCGCGGCGAAAGTTCGCCCCGGTGAACGCATCCGAGGAGGTGACCACGTTCCAACCGGCCCGGCCATCGGAGAGGTGGTCCAGCGACGCGAACTGCCGGGCCACCTCGAACGGTTCGTTGAAGGTGGTGTTGATGGTGCCGACCAAACCCAGCCGTTCGGTGACCGCGGCCAGCGCGGCCAGCACCGTGAAGGTGTCCGGCCGGCCCACCACGTCCAGGTCGTGGATGCGGCCGCGGTGCTCACGCAGCCGCAGACCTTCGGCCAGGAAGAAGAAGTCGAACTTGCCGCGTTCGGCGGTACGGGCCAGGTGCACGAACGAGTCGAACTCGACCTGGCTGCCGGATGTCGGGTCGGTCCACACCGTGGTGTTGTTCACCCCCGGGAAGTGTGCGGCCAGGTGAATCGGCTTGCGCTGTTTGCCTTCTCGAACCTGGGTCATCGCAATCCCCACTGTTTGGCCAGCAGCTCGTGGGAGCGCAGCCGGTCCTCGTGCCGGTAGGCCATCGAGGTGATCACCAGCTCGTCGGCGCCGCTGAGCTGTTGCAGGGCCTGCAATTTGGTTGCCACCTGCTCGGGATCTCCGACGAACTGGGTTTCGGTGCGGTCGGCGACCACGGCACGCTGCTCGGCGGTCAGCGGCGCGCAGTCGGCCGGGTCCGGGTACGGCGGGGCACCGTCACCGGCCCGGATGCCGTACACCCAGTGCCCGTAGCCGGCCGCCAGCCGGCGTGCGGTCGGTTCGTCGTCGGCGACCACGACGTCGGCCGACACCACGACGTAGGGCGCGGGCAGTGCGCTCGACGGTTCAAAGTGCCGCCGGTAGGTTTCGACGGCTTCCAGCGCGGTACCGGGCGTGCTGTGGTAACTGGCCACGAACGGCAGCCCGCGGGCCGCCGCAACCCGGGCGCTCTGCCCGGCCGAACTACCGAAAACCCATGGCAGCAGACCGGATCCGCGTCCGGGTACCGCCGACAGCCCGACGTCACCGACGGTGAAGCTGCCGTCGATCAGGGCCAGGATGTCCGCCAGCAGTTGATCGAAGTCCGGTGCCTGGGCCTCGGGTTGCTGCAGCACCGATCCGCCGGCCCGGATCCGGGGGCCGGCCAGCACCGCACTGTTGTCGAATGGGACCGGGATGAGCACCCCGTCGACCTCGCGGCGCACCCGCGCCGGCCGGGCCGGGCGCGCACCGTCGCGGACCTCCCGTTGGGTTTCGGTGCGGCGTTGCGCCGAGCGACCCACGCCCAGATCGATGCGGCCCGGGTGGAACGCGGCCAGCGTGCCGAAGCTCTCCACCACCGCGACGGCCGTGCTGAAGCCCAGCTGCACCGCGGCCGCGCCGACCCGAATGTCCTTGGTGGCACTCGCGATCTGGCCGATCAGCACCGCGGGTGCCGCGCTGGCCACCGCCACGAAGTGGTGTTCGGCCACCCAGAAGCGGCGGTATCCCCAGGCTTCGGCGTGCTGGGCCAGATCCACGCTGTTGTGCAGCGCGGTGCCGGCGTCGCTGCCCGCACTGATCGGCGCCAGGTCGAGTACCGACAGCGGCACGGTCACGACGCACCCACCGTCGCACCCGCGTAGCGGTTGACCCGGACCGGCAACCCGAGCCGGGCCCGCAGGGTTTCACCGTCCCGGTACCCGGTGCGGAACCGGCCGGTCTGCGCCAGCAGCGGCACCAGCTGCTCGACGATCACCGGCAGGTCCCGGGCGTGCACGGCCGGGCGCAGCCGGACGCCGTCGGCACCGAGGTCGTGCCAGCGCACGATCAGTTCGGCGACCTGCTGCGGGGTGCCCGCGCAGATCGCGGCGTCGGAACCGAACTCGGTGTCCCCGCCGAAGGTGACCACCAGATCCGGGTACACCGACGTCTGCCCGGCTGCCCGCAGCTGGGCCAGCGCGGCCCGCAACTCGTCGTCGTCGCGGGGCGTGATGAACACCAGATCGGCTGCCGCAGCGCCGAACTGGTAGGCGTGGGCGGTGTGCGCCAGCGCGGCGACCAGCGGCTGACCCTGCGGCGGGCGGGGCGTGATCGATGGTCCTTTGACCGCGAACCAGCGGCCGGCGAAGTCGACGTAGTGCAGTTTGTCGCGGTCGATGTAGCGGCCACTTCCGACATCGCGGATCACCGCGTCGTCCTCCCAGCTGTCCCAGAGTCGGCGCACCACCTCGACCACGTCTTCGGCTTCGTCGAACGCCTCGTCCGGAGCTGCGGCCGGGCGGCGGCCGAACAGCGCCGCTTCATGTGCCGTGGTGCTGATCCTCGGTTGCCAGCCGGCCCGGCCCCGGGACACGAAGTCCAGGGTGGCGATGGCCTTGGACAGGTGGAACGGTTCGGTGTGGGTCACGGTGGCCACCGGCACCAGTCCCAGGTGTGTGGTCACCGGGGCGATCCGCGCCGCGGTGAGCAGCGCGTCGGCGCGGCCAACCAGGCGGCCCGGGCTCAGTTCGGCGCGCCGGCCCGGTTGCGGGGTCAGCGCGTCGTCGATGGTGATGAAGTCGAGCAGGCCGCGCTCGGCGGTCACGGCGAGATCGGCCCAGTACCGACCGGAGGTCACCGCCGGCAGCTGGCCGGTGAGCCCGGCGGCGATCCGCCAGGCCTGCCGGTGCCAGCCGTAGCCGTCCAACGCGACGGCCAGGTGCAGCGGGTTGGTCTGCGGGTCCGGGAAGGTCATCACCTCACTGTCCAACGAGCACGCGGTCGGCGCATTCCGCAGCCGGGGTTGCGCTCAGCGAGATTTCAAATTCGGCGTGCTCGGCCCCTTCAGGAACAAATTTGACACGTGTAAAGTTCGGCGCCATGGACAACATCAGGGGTAAGACGATCGTCATCACCGGGGCTGCCCGGGGCATCGGCTTCGCCACCGCGCAGGCGCTGCTGGCTCGCGGTGCCCGCGTGGTGATCGGTGACCGCGACGGGACCGCGCTGGACGAGGCGATCCGCCAGCTGGATCGGCACGGTCAGGTCAGCGGCTACCCGGTGGACGTCACCGACGCCGAATCCTTCGCGGTGTTCCTGGACAAGGCCCGCAGTGACGGCCCGGGGCACATCGACGTGTTGATCAACAACGCCGGGGTGATGCCGGTCGGGCCGTTCCTGGAGCAGACCGACCAGGCCATCCGCACCGCCATCGAGGTGAACTTCGCCGGGGTGGTGACCGGCTGTCGGCTGGTGTTGCCGGAGATGGCCAAGCGGCACCGCGGCCACATCATCAACATCTCGTCGGTGTCCGGCCTGGTGGCCCCGCCCGGGCAGGCGGTGTACTCGGGCACCAAGTTCGCGGTGGTCGGGTTCTCCAGCGGGCTGGCCGACGAGTTCGCGCCGCAGGGGGTGCACGTCAGCGTCGTGATGCCGACGTTCACCAACACCGACCTGATCTCCGGCACCCACACCTCGGCCGCGCAGAAGCCGGTGCAGCCGTCGGACATCGCGGCCGGGGTGATCAAGGTGCTGGACAAGCCGACCATCACGCATCTGTCGGTGCCCGGCCCGCTGCGTCCGATCAGCATCCTGACCCAGCTGCTGCCGCCGCGTGGCCGGCGCTGGCTGGCGCACAAGCTCGGCAACGACACGGTGTTCCTGACCTACGACGCCAAGGCCCGGGCCGCCTACGAGGAGCGCGCGCAGAACGCCCGCGGGGTCATCGACTGATCACTGGCCGCGCATGATCTTGGCCAGGTCGGTGCGCGAGCTGGCGCCGACGCGTTGGCAGGCGCGGTACAGGTGGCCTTCCACGGTGCGCACCGAGGTGAACAATCGGTCCGCGATCTCCTTGTTGGACAGCCCGGCAGCCACCAGTTCGGCGACCTCGCGTTGCCGCCCGGTCAGCGGAGTGGGAGTGGCCGGGCTGCGGGTGGCCGGCGTGCACAACCCGCCGCACTCCTCGGCCAGCTGGGCGGCCATCGCCGCGGCGTAGCGACCCCGGGTCCGGGACTGCGCCGCGGTGAACGCGACGGCGGCTTGCGCGGCGGCATCAGCTGCGGTGGCCCGGTCCCCGATCCGCTGATAATCCTGCGCCACGGTCAGCAGTCCTTCGCCGTCCCCGGCGCGCAGCGCCTCGGCGTGCGCCGCCACCGCCTCGGCCAGCGGCAGCTTGAGCAGATCGGCCAGCTCGCGGGTGCGGCGGGCGATCGCGCCCAGGTCGGCTCCGCCGCCCCACTGCACCGCAGCCTGCAGGCAGGCCAGCTCGTGGGTGGGTTGCCCCCGGTCGCCGGACTGCCGCGCTTCGGTGAGCACGGTGTCGATGGCCGTGGCCAGCGCTCCGCTGGCCGCCTGGGTCCAGCCGGTGGCCAGCGCCAGTGCGGTGCGCATGAAGACGAACTCCGAGCGCACGCTGTGCCGCGCCTCGGCCAGCATCTGCTCGGCCTGCTCGGATTCGCCGAGCCGGGCGTGCGCCTCGGCCAGCCCGAACACGCACGCCGGCCGCAAACCGTTTGTCACACCGTGGGTTTCGACACCGGCCAGCGCTTCGTGCAGTTTCGTGACCGCGGACCGCAGATCCCCGCGCATCAGGTCGGTGACCCCCATCATGAACACCAGGTTGGCGTACGCCAGGCTGGGCATGTCCTGGGCCAGGCTGGACAAATGCGCTGCGGCGCGGCCGCATTCGGCGAGCCGTCCGGTCAGCCGGCAGGCCCGGGCGTACACCCCGGCGAACCAGAACCGCATGTGTGAGGTCTGGTGCGAGTTGCCGGCCCGGTCCAGCACCGCATGCGCCACCGGGGTGATGTCGTCGGCGTGACCGAGCGCCCCGCAGGCCATGATCAGGGCCACCGAGGCCAGCATCGCGTTCAGTTCGCTGAGGTCCCGGAACTCGAGCGCGGCCCGGGCGTTGCGTTCGGCTTCCACGCAGCGCCCGCACACCGCGTCCAGACAGGCCTGCACGGCCAGGCGCTCGGCGCGTTGCGCGGCGGTTTCGTCCGGACTCTCCAGCGCGGCCAACTCGGCGTCGGCGTCCTCGACCGCGCTGAGCATCCAGATCATGTTGGCGGCCCGCAGCGTCATCCAGCGGTGTTGGTCGACGTCGGCACGGCCGCTCAGTTCGGACAGGAACGTCTCGGCACCCGGGCCGTCGCCGGCCAAGAACCGGTTGATCGCCATGATCTCCACGGCTTGATCGGATCCGGCGTCGGCGGCCGCGTGCGCGAACCGCTCGGCGAGGTCGAGGTCCAGCAGCGTCATGGTGGCCCGCGCGGCGTCGACGTACAGCTGCGGGTCCGGCGGCAGATCGGACTCCAAGGTCAGCAGCGCGCGCCGCACCGTGCTGGCCGCGTCACCGTTCCCGTGTGCGGCGATGCCGCGCGCGAGTTGGCCGCGCACCTTGGACAGGTACATCTCGCCGACCGCGGCCCGCCGCAGTTCACCGAACAGCGGGTGGGACAGCCGGGCCTCGAGTGTGTCGCCGCTGCGTTCGACGGTGATCAGCCGCATCTGCTCGGCGGTTTCGACGTCGCCGCGGCCCACCAGGTCGATCAGCACCTGCGCCGGTAGCGGCTCGCACTGCGACAGCGCGTCGACCACGGCGGCCACCCCGGGCGGCAGCCGATCCAGTTGGGTGCCAACCAGATCGCTCATGCTCTGCGAGACCACCAGATCGCCGTCCCACATCCACACCCCGGCCACCCGGCGCACCCGGCCGGCAGCCACCTGATCCTTGATCAGCTGCTGCAGGAACAGTGCGTTGCCACCGGTGAGCCGCCAAAAGCGTTGTGCACTACGCGAATCGACCGGCCCCTCGAGCAGCCCCTCGAGCATCGCCCGGGTGGCTTCCAGGCTCAGCGGCTCCAGATCCAGCCGGGTCAGCAGGCCGTCCTTCCACAGCGCCTTCACCGCGTCGGGTGCGCCGGCTCCGGTACGCACCGTGACCACCAACCGCGCCTCCCGGGTTTGCGCGATCTGGTGCACGACGTGCGCCGAGAACCCGTCGAGCAGGTGCGCGTCGTCGATCCCGATCAGCATCCGGCCCTGCCGCTGCTGGGCCAGCAGTCCGTTGATGATCCGGCGCACGCTGGGCACCGGATCGGCGGCCGCCTCGCCAAGCGATACCGTGAACGCCCCCAACGGGATTGGTCGCGCCGATGCGGTGCCCACGATCCACTTGGTGCGGGTCCCGCCGGCGGCCGCCTGGCTCAGCAGTTCCCGGGCCAAACGGGTCTTGCCGACGCCCGCGGCGCCGGCGATCACCACACCGGCATGACTACCGGTCCCACCCAACGCGCGTCGCAGGATCGTCAGCTCAGCACCGCGCCCGGCCAGCGCGTCCCCGCTGATCACTCGGCGACTATAACGCCAACTCGGGTGCCGAATACCCGGTTTTAGCTGCTAATTGACGGCGGCGGTGAGCGCCGGGTCAGGACAGCGCTTGATCCAGGTCGGCCAGCAAATCCTCGGTGCCCTCCAGGCCCACCGAGATCCGCACCATGGCGTCGCTGAGCCCGATGGCGTCGCGGCCCTCGGGTCCCATCGCGCGGTGCGTGGTGGTCGCCGGGTGGGTGATCAGCGACTTCACATCACCCAGGTTGTTGGAGATGTCGACCACCTGCAGTTTGTCGAGCACCTCGAAGGCCCGCTGCTTGCCGGCGTCCGCGGGGGCGTCGAGTTCGAAGGTGATCACCGTGCCGCCGCCCGACATCTGTTTGCGGGCCAGGTCATATTGCGGATGCGACGGCAGGTACGGGTAGAGCACCCGGCGCACCCGGGGGTGCTGCTCCAAGAACTCGGCGATGCGCTGCGCGGACCGGTTGGCGTAATCGACCCGCACCGCCATGGTCTCCAGGCCCTTGAGCAACGTCCAGGCGTTGAACGCGCTCAGCGCCGGGCCGGTGTGCCGCATCAGGGTCTGCACCGGGCCGTCGATGTATTCCTGGTCACCCAGGATCGCGCCACCGAGCACCCGGCCCTGGCCGTCGATGTGCTTGGTGCCCGAGTACACCACGATGTCGGCGCCCAGCGGCATCCCCTGCTGCAGCAGCGGGGTGGCAAAGACGTTGTCCAACACCACCTTTGCGCCGGCGGCATGGGACAGCTGGCAGACCGCCTCGATGTCGACCAGCGCCTGCATGGGGTTCGACGGGGTCTCGAAGAACACCGCCTTGGTGGGCACCGACAGTGCCTGCTCCCACTGCTCGAGGTCCTCGCCGTCGACGAACACGGTCTCGACTCCCCAGCGCGGCAGGATCTCGTTGCACACCACGAAGCACGAACCGAACAGGCTGCGCGCGGCCACCAGCCGGTCACCGGCGCCGAGCAGCGCACCGAGCGCGGTGAACACCGCGGCCATCCCGCTGGCGGTCGCGAACGCGGCCGGGGCGCCCTCGATCAGCCGCAGCCGCTCTTCGAACATCTGGATGGTGGGGTTGCCGTAGCGGGAGTAGACGAACCGCTCGATGTCACCGGTGAAGGCCTTCTCGGCGTCGCCGGCGCTGGCGTAGACGTAGCCCGAGGTCAGGTACAGCGCTTCGGAGGTCTCCTCGAACTCCGAGCGCAGCAAGCCGCCGCGGACCCCGATGGTGGCCTGGCTGACGCCGTCGGGCAGGGCCGCCGGGATCCGCACCGACGGCACCTGGGGTTCGGTCACGACTGCACCCAGGGCAGGCCGACGGCCTTCCACCCGGTCTGACCGCGGTGCCGTTGCTCGTCCAGGTTGCCTTCGAAGCCGTCCAGGATGTTGTACGACGGCCCGATCCCGGCCGCGGTGGCGGCCTCGGCCGAGCCGATCGAGCGGTTGCCCGAGCGACACAGGAACAGCACCGGGCGTTCGCCGGGGGTGACGCCGGCCGCGGTCAGGTCGGCGACGAAGTCCGCGTTGCGGGTTCCGTCGAGGCGGTTCCACTCGATGAACACGACCTCGCGCCCCAACCCGGACAGGTCCGGTACGCCGACGAACTTCCACTCGGCGTCGGTGCGCACGTCCACCAGGACGGCGTCGGGGTTGTCGTTGAGCATCTTCCACGCCTGCTCGGGCGTGATGTCTCCGGCATAGCTCACGTCACGATTTTTCCACACCCGGTTGAGCCGGTTTCAGGACGGCGTCTCCGAGCACATCCGCCAGGTGCCGTCTTCGCGGGTGAATTCGGCGGCGATCTCGATCTTGTCGTCCTCGGCGTTGGCGAAGTGGTAGACCACCGTGGCGGTGGCCCGCTCGCCGTCGACGGCGACGCCGATCACGTTGTCCACGTAGCGGGCGCCGCGTTCGGCCACCGACTTGTCCTGTCTGGCCAGCACCGCGGCTTCGGTGCCGGCCTGCGCCGCGCAGGTGTTGGCCCGGAACGCCGCATAGTCGCCGCGCTGCAACGCGTCGTTCTGTCCGATCGCGGCGCGCACCACGCCTTCCTGCTCCTGGTCGCTGCCCCGGCTGAGCACGGTGGCGACGACAATTCCGATCAGTACGACGGCAATGACCACCAGGGCGGCCAGGAACGGGCCCGGCCCGCCGGAGCTGGGATCGTCGTCGCTCATCGGTTCGCCTTTCCTAATGCTGCGGTGGCCTGCCGGACCCGGTCGCGGGCGGTCGGGACGTCGGGTGCGGTGGCCAACGCGACCGCGGCCCGACGGCGCGCCGGCCCGTTGCCGGCACCGGCCGAGCCGACCCAGACGTCGGTTTCGGGCACCGCGAGGGCCGCGCCCAGCGCCGACGTGGTCGGTGTGGCGTCGGCGCCGGAGGCTTCGGCGCCGGTGGCTTCCGGAACCAGATAGCGGACCTCGGCGGCCGCCGGCGAGATCATCAGCGCGTCCACCGGCAGACCCAGCGTGGCGCGCGCATGCAGATCGAACTGGGACAGCCGCTGCGAGCGCAGCGTCACCAGCGCGGCATCGCTGGGGATCGCGGACACATCGGAGAAGTACACCTCATCCCCGCGGATCAGCAGTTCCACCGCGAACACCCCGCGGCCGCCCAGCGCACCGACGATCCGGGCGGCCACCGAGCGCGCAGTCTCGGCGGCGGTCGGGCTCAGCGGTTGCGGCTGCCAGGACTCCAGCACCGTCTCACCGGTGCCGCCGGTGACGTGCCGGTGCCCGATCGGGTCGAAGAAGCGCAACGGACCGTCGGTGTCGGTGCGCACGGCCAGCAACGTCACCTCGTGGTCGATCTCGACGACGGTCTCGGCCAGCACCCGGTGGTGCGCGAACTGACCGCCGGCGGCCACGGCGCGCTGCCAGGCAGGTTCGACGTCTTCTGGCCGCAGCAGCACCGACTGCCCTTCGCCGGGTACCGCCATCATGGGTTTGACCACCAACGGCAGCCCGGCGTGCTCGGCGATCGCGGTCAGCTCGGCCGCCGACCCGGCGAACCAGAACGGTGCGGTGGGCAAACCCAGTTCGTCGGCGGCCAGCCGGCGCAGCCCTTCGCGGTCCAGCGCCAGCCGGGCGCTGCGCGCGCTGGGCACCACCTGCACATCGTCGGCGGCGTGGACCAGCGGGTCGACCGCGACGGCCTCGGTGGCGGGTACCACGAAATCCGGGGCCACCCGTTCGAGCAGCGCGCCGAGCGCGTCCGGATCGGTCAGCTGCACCACCACGGCTTCGTCGGCGACCCCGTGCGCCGGGGCGCCGGGATAGCCGTCGGCGGCCACCACGTGCGCACCGAGTTGCTGGTGCGCGATCACCAACTCGCGGCCGAAATCACCCGAACCCAGCAGCAGCACCACCGGTCGCGGCCGTGAGCTGTCGACTGGAGTGCTGGGCATGCCCACAGGATAGGTGCACCTGCCCGCCCCGCCGGTAGGGCGACCGAGGTCACGTTAGGGCCGGCACTTTGCTGGGTATCTTGGGCCGGTGACCTGGACCCGATTCGGCGAGGCCGTGACCGCACGCAGCTCCTGGCTCATCGCGCTGCTGGTATTGCTGTTCGGCGGTGCACTGTTGGGCGTGTCCGGCAGTTCGGACTCGGCGTCCCAATCCCCGGTGGCACTGCCCGAGTCGGCCGAGGCGGCGCGCGCCGCGCAGGTCCTGGCCGAGTTTCCCGGCGGGGATCAGGCGCCGGCCATCCTGGTCGTCACCCGCACCGACGGCGCCGCGCTGTCACCGGCCGACCGGGACGCGGCGACCGCGGCCAGCCAACGCATCTCAGGTGCACCGCCGGCGGTGTCCCCCGATGGGCAGGCCGCACTGTCCGCGGTTCCGTTGGACACCGCACTGTCCGGTTTCGAGCTCAACGACACGGTGAAGTCGTTGCGCGACAAAGCCTCCGACGGCCTGCCCGGCGAGCTGCGGGCACAGCTGACCGGAGGCCCGGCCTTCGGCGCCGACATCGCCGACGCGTTCTCCGGGGCGAACTTCACGTTGTTGGCGGTGACCGCGGCCGTGGTGGCCGTGCTGTTGATCCTGACCTACCGCTCACCGGTGCTGTGGCTGGTTCCGCTGCTGGTGATCGCGTTTGCCGACCGGGTCGGTGCGGTGCTCGGCGAACACAGCGCAGAGCTGTTCGGGCTGACATCCGATGGTTCCACCGCCGGCATCACCAGCGTGCTGGTGTTCGGCGCGGGCACCAACTATGCGCTGCTGCTGATTTCGCGCTACCGCGAGGAGCTGCGCCGCCCGCAGTCCGGCAGCACCACGCCGGCCCGGCACGCGCTGCCCGACGCCGGTGGTGATCACCGCGCGGCGTTGGCGGTCGCGGTGCGCACCGCCGGTCCGGCGATCCTGGCCAGCAACGCGACCGTGGTCCTGGCCCTGCTCACGCTGCTGCTGGGATTGGCGCCGAGCACCCGCAGCCTCGGGGTGCAGGCCGCCTCCGGCCTGATTGTGGCGGTGTTGTTCTCGCTGCTGGTGCTGCCGCCACTGCTGGCGCTGTGCGGAACCCGGTTGTTCTGGCCGTTCATCCCGCGACCCGGTGCCGCGCCGAGCACCGAGGGCGGGGTGTGGCATTCGATCGCCGCCGGGGTCGCGCGCCGACCGGTGCCGGTGCTGGCGGCCGCGCTGATCGGACTGGTGGTGCTGGCCTGCGGCTGGCTCGGGGTGTCGACCGGGCTGACCCAGACCGAGCAGTTCCGGGTGCAGGCCGAATCGGTCGCCGGTTTCGAAACCCTCTCCGAGCACTTCCCCAGCGGCATGACCGACCCGTTGCGGGTGGTCGGCGGCACCGATCGGGCGGCCGCTCTGCAGCAGGCCATCGACGCCACCCCGGGTGTGGTCTCGGCAACCCAAGCCGGCGCCACCGACACCGGCCTGACCCAGTGGTCGGTGGTGACCGACGCCGCCCCGGCCAGCGATGAAGCCTTCGAAACCGTTACCGCGCTGCGGGATTCGGTGCAGCAGGTCGACCCCGAGGCGCTGGTCGGTGGCGCCGACGCGCAGGCGTTGGACGTCCGCGACGGTGCGGCGCACGACCGCATGGTGATCATCCCGGCGATCCTGGCGGTGGTGTTGGCCGTGCTGGTGGTGCTGCTGCGCTCGCTGCTGGCGCCGGTGCTGCTGGTCGCCGTGACGGTGCTCTCGGCCTTGGCCGCGCTCGGTTTGGGCGGCTGGGTCAGTGTGCACGTCTTCGGCTTCCCGGCGCTGGACACCAGCACGCCGCTGTTCGCGTTCCTGTTCCTGGTCGCCCTGGGTGTGGACTACACCATCTTCCTGGTCACCCGCTGCCGCGAGGAGGCGGTCGACCATGGCACCCGGGACGGCATCGTGCGCGCGGTGTCGGCCACCGGTGCGGTGATCACCAGCGCCGGAATCGTTTTGGCGGCGGTGTTCTGCGTGCTGGGCGTGCTGCCGCTGATCGTGTTGACCCAGCTCGGCATCATCGTCGGCCTGGGCATCCTGCTGGACACCTTCCTGGTGCGCACCGTGGTGATCCCGGCGCTGTTCACCCTGATCGGCCCCAAGGTGTGGTGGCCGGCCAAGCTGGACTGAAGCCGGGGCGCTACGGCTGGCCGGCCAGCAGCCGGATCATCAAACCGTTGGCCTCGGCCAGCAGGTTGCCGTCCGGGTCGCGCAGTTCGGCGTTGACGAACGCCTTGCGGCCCTCGGCTTCCCGCAGCCAGCCGCGCACCTGCAATTCGGTGTCGATCGGGGTGACCTTGCGGTAGTCGACGTGCAGGAACGCGGTGCGGCTGATCGGCCGGCCGGTGGCGTGGATGACCATGCCGAACAGCGAGTCGAACAGCAGCGGCAGCACCCCGCCGTGCACCGCCGAGTTACCGCCCACGTGGAAGCGGCTGAAGGTGACCCGCAGCAGCACCTCGTCGGGTTCGAACTTGTCGACCACCCACGGCGGCATCAGCAGACTGCCCGCGCCGGGCAGATCCGGTACCCGGTTGGCGGGCCCGACGCCCTCGCCGACCTGGAACGGCTCGAGTTGCGCGACAAGGGAATCCACCTGCTCGGCCAGGCTCTCCCAGGTGGCCGGCCCGGGGTCGGTGGACACCGCGAGGTCCTGCAACCGGCGCATACCGGCCAGGAACCGCCCGAAACCCGGTCCGGGCTGGGCGGCTTCGAAGACCGGGAAACCGCCGTGCCGGTCGTAGTTCGGGTCGACCCGGCGCGGATCCAAACCGTAGTCCGCGGACACTAGCGGGCAGCCAGGACGTCGCGCCGCACGATGGTCTGATCCCGGCCCGGGCCGACGCCGATGCACGAAACATAAGCTCCGGCAAGCTCTTCCAGGCGCAACACATAGTCGCGGGCCTTGGCCGGCAGGTCGTCGAACTCGCGCGCGCCGGAGATGTCCTCCCACCAGCCGGGCATCTCCTCGTAGATCGGCTCGGCGCGGTGGATGTCGGCCTGGGTCATCGGCATCTCCAGGGTGCGCTTGCCGTTCACGGTGTAGCCCACGCAGATCGGCACGGTCTGCAGGCTGGAGAGCACGTCGAGTTTGGTCAGGAAGTAGTCGGTGATGCCGTTGACCCGGGTGGCGTAGCGCGCGATGACGGCATCGAACCAGCCGCACCGGCGGGCTCGGCCGGTGGTCACGCCCACCTCGCCGCCGGTCTTGGCCAGGTACGCACCGTGCTCGTCGAACAGTTCGGTGGGGAACGGCCCCGAGCCGACCCGCGTCGTGTAGGCCTTCAGGATCCCCAGCACCGTGGTGATCCGGGTGGGGCCGATGCCCGAACCCACCGCGGCACCGCCGGCGGTCGGGTTCGACGACGTCACATACGGATAGGTGCCGTGGTCGACGTCGAGCAGCGTGCCCTGCGAACCCTCCAGCAGCACGGTCTCGCCGCGCTCCAAGGCTTCACCGAGCAGCAATCGGGTGTCGGCGATCCGATGCTTGAACCCTTCGGCCTGCTCGAGCAGGTTGTCGGTCACCTCGCGGGCGTCCAGCGCCTTGCGGTTGTAGATCTTGACCAGCACCTGGTTCTTGAAGTCCAGGGCCGCCTCGATCTTCTGCGCCAGCTCGCCCTCGTCGAGCACGTCGGCGACCCGGATCCCGATCCGGGCGATCTTGTCCTGGTAGCACGGGCCGATACCGCGGCCGGTGGTGCCGATCTTCTTGCTGCCGGCGTAGCGTTCCACCACCTTGTCGATGGCCACGTGATACGGCATCAGCAGGTGCGCGTCGGCGGAGATCAGCAGCCGCGAGGTGTCCACCCCGCGGTCCTCGAGCCCGGACAGCTCGGTGAGCAGCACACCGGGATCGACCACCACACCGTTACCGATCACGTTGGAGACCCCGGGGGTCAAGATGCCCGACGGGATCAGGTGCAGCGCGAAGTTCTCGCCGCTCGGCAACACCACGGTGTGGCCGGCGTTGTTGCCACCTTGATAGCGGACCACCCACTGCACACGGCCACCTAGGAGGTCCGTGGCCTTACCTTTGCCCTCGTCGCCCCATTGGGCGCCGATGAGGACGATTGCCGGCATGGCACAATCTCCTGCCCATTTGCCTTGTTGTTATGGTCACCAGCCGGTGAGACACACTATCCCAGTCCACCCCCAGGAGCCCCGTTGACCGTTGTGTTGCTGTTCGGCGAACGCCGCGTGCCGCGCAGTTTGACGGCGCTACCAGTGGTCCAGGTGAACGCGCCCGAGGACGTCGACGCCGCCCTCGACGATGCCGGCCGACTCGTCGTGCTGGGCGCGCCGGGCGACCTGGCGGTGGTTTTGACCCGGTTGCTGCGGTGCGAGCGGCTCGACGTCGAGGTGGCGCACGTGACCGGCCCGTGGACTGCCCGGCGGGCCCGCACCGCAGCGGCGCGGCGGGTTCCGTTGATCCGCGACGAGACCGGCACCGTGATCGTCGGCCGGGCCAGCTGGCTGCCGCCGGCCGACGCCGCGGCCATCGAGGGCGAGGGCATCGTCGACGACACCGTATTGTTCGACGGCCGCGCGGCCGCCCTCGACATCGAGCCGCTGCCGGACCAGCCCGGGCTGCGGGCCCGGGTGCGCGGCGGCCGCTGGGTGTCGGGCCGGGCCGCACAACTGGGCACCACCGGCGCCACCGTGCTGCGCGACGGCGTCCCGGCACCGCGAACCGTCAAACGTTCGACGTTCTACCGGCACATCGAAGGCTGGCTGTGCGTCGGCCGGCCGCGGCCGCGCCGGTGGCTCAGCCGGTAGCGTTTCGGTCGTGAACATCAGGCCCATCCGGCAGTCGGTGCGTCCGAGCCCGGTCTTTCTGGCCATCCTCGCGGTCACGGCGTGCGGCGGGGTGATCGCCTGGCAGGCCTCCTCCGACGTCAACAAGCCGCTGGCCTACCTCGGGGTGTTCATCTTCGTCATCGCCGGCTGGGTGGTCTCGCTGTGCCTGCACGAATTCGGGCACGCGTTCACCGCGTGGCGGTTCGGTGACCACGACGTCGCGGTCCGCGGTTACCTCACGCTGAACCCGCTCAGGTACTCGCACCCGGGCCTGTCGCTGGTGCTGCCGCTGCTGTTCATCGCGATGGGCGGGATCGGCCTGCCCGGCGGCGCGGTCTGGGTGAGCACCGGCGGCATGACCAAGACCCAACGCAGCCTGGTCAGTCTGGCCGGGCCGTTCGCCAACCTGGTGCTCGCGGTGCTGCTGTTGGGCACCACCGCGGTGTTCTTCGACCCGGTCCAACCCGACCACGTGGTGTTCTGGTCCGGCGTGGCTTTCCTGGGATTGCTGCAGATCATGGCGCTGGTGCTCAACCTGCTGCCGATCCCCGGCCTGGACGGTTACGCGGCGCTGGAGCCACACCTGAGTTGGCCGACCCAACGCGCCCTGGCCGGCGTCAAGCAGTGGGGCATCCTGATCCTGGTGGTGGTGTTGCTGCTGCCCCCGCTGAACGGCTGGTTCTTCGGGTTCGTGTTCGCGGTGTTCGACGCGTTCGGCGGCAACCAGGGGCTGGCCGCGATCGGCTTCAGCCAGACCTTGTTCTGGCGCTGAGCCAGCTACGCCGAGGCGGCAGCAGTCCCCTCTCCAGAGGGCTGATCCTCTGCCGCTGCCGTCCCCGGCGCAGGGAATCTCCAACCTACGTCCCGGTGTTCACCGGCTTCCAGACGCGCTGACTGCGAATGACCTGCGAAGTACCTCCCAGCGCGCGACATCGACCTTGCTTTATATGCGTATTTCTGCATATATTCTGTCGCATGGGTGCGGGTCACGCTCACGGGCACGCGCATGGGCGCGAGGACACCCGGGTCAGCCGGATGGTGATTGCGGCCGCGATCCTGGCGGTGTTCTTCGTCGTCGAGTTGACCACCGCGCTGCTGATCAATTCGATCGCACTGCTAGCCGATGCCGGACACATGCTGACCGACCTGGTCGCGATGTTCATGGGCCTGACCGCGGTGCTGTTGGCCCGCTACGGTCCGGCGTCGACCTCCCGCACCTACGGATGGCATCGCGCCGAGGTGTTCACCGCGGTGGCCAACGCGGCCCTGCTGCTCGGCGTGGCCGGCTTCATCCTCTACGAGGCGATCGAACGGCTGGGCAATGCACCCCACGTACCCGGGGTGCCGATGATCGTGGTGGCGCTGCTGGGTCTGCTGGCCAACCTGGTCGTGATGCTGCTGCTGAGGCCGGACTCCGAGCACAGCTTGGCGGTCAAGGGCGCCTACATGGAGGTGGTGGCCGACGCCGTCAGCAGCATCGGGGTGCTGATCGCCGGGATCGTCACGGTCACCACCGGCTGGCCCTACGCCGACGTCGTCGTCGCGGTCCTGGTGGCGCTGTGGGTGCTGCCGCGCGCGGTCTCGCTGGCCCGGCAGGCACTGCGGATCCTGAGTGAATCATCACCCCGGCACATCGACGTCGACGAGCTGCGGGCAGCGCTGCAGGCCGTGCCCGGTGTCACCGACGTGCACGACCTGCACGTGTGGACGCTGGTGCCTGGTAAGGACATGGCCACCGCGCATCTGACCACGGCCCGCAACCGGGTCGACACCGCGCAGGTGCTCGTCGATGCCCGGGCCGTGCTGGCCGCCCGCGGCTTGGGCCACGCCACAGTTCAGATCGAACCGCCCGACGGCGTCGGTGAGTGCGGCCTGCCGGACTGCTAACGCAAACCCAGTTCGGCGCGGGCAGCCGGATCACAGTCGTCGAGCAGATCCAGGCAGCGCTGATATTCCGGGGTTTCGCCGATCGCGTCGGCAGCCCGGGCCAGCGCGGCCACGCAGCGCAGGAAGCCCTGGTTCGGCTCGTGCGCGAACGGCACCGGCCCGAAACCCTTCCAGCCGTTGCGGCGCAACTGATCCAGACCGCGGTGATATCCGGTGCGGGCGTACGCGTAGGCGGTGATCGCCTGATCGTCGTCCAGCGCGCGCTCGGCCAGCGTCGCCCAGGCCACCGAGGCCGACGGATGCGCGGCCGCCACGATCGCGGCGCGCTCACCTGCCACCAACTGTGCTTCGGCTTCCGGATCGCCCGGCAGCAACACTGGATCAGGACCCAGCAGATCACCCATCCGCGTCATGGCGACTATTGTGCCGTGCGCAACGGACCGCGCCGGCACCGGGCGCACCGCTACGCTCAAACCTGACGGGCTCACTGAGCCGGTCATGCACCGGTCGAATCGGGAAGGGACTTTCGCCACCGTGTCAACCCCGCCGAATCCGGCCCAGCCGGATCCCGACAGCCAGCCCACCGCTGCCGTCGAACAGCCCACCGATCCGGAAACCGAGATCATCGCCGCGCAGGGTGCGGTCACCGAGCCGGACCCGTCGATCCCGCCCGGTGAGCGTCGCTACACCGCGCCGTCGGGCATGGACGGTGGAACCCAGATCATCCACCGTGCCCCGGAACCGGAAACCGAGGTCTTCGAACCCGTGCAACCCGGCGCCGAGACGGTGGTTTCAGCGACTCCGCCGGCCGACGTCACGACACCGAGAACTGCTACCCCGCAGGCGATTCCGCCTCGGTCCGGCGGTCCGACCGCGCCGCCGAAGAAGCGCAGCTGGGGTTGGGTGACAGCACTGGTCCTGGTGATCGCCGCGCTGGCTGCGGTGGCCGTGCTGGCCACCTTGCTGCTCACCCGCGGGGGCGGCGGCTCGGCGCATCCGGACCGCGTGCGCGAAACGATCATGACCTACGACACCGCGATCCAGCAGGGCGATCTGGCAACCCTGCGCAGCATCACCTGCGGCAACCAAGCCGAGTACTACAACAGCTACGACGATCAGCAGTGGGACGCCGACCAGGCCCAGATCCACGCGGCCGGTCAGTACCCGGTGATCGACCGGATCGACGAAGTGGTGATCAACGGCGAACACGCCGAAGCCAACGTCACCGCGTTCATGGCCTCGGCCCCGGCGGTGCGGTCCAAGCGCAGCTTGGATCTGCAGTTCCGCGACGACCACTGGAAGATCTGCCAGTACGAGGAGTGAGACCCGTCGCCAACGTGCGTGCACTCCCCGCACACTGCGTGCAACCAAGGCACACCTGCGAGCACTCCCCGCACACCGTGTGCAACCAGGGCACACCTGAAGGCAGTTTCGCGTGCACTCCCCGCACACTGCGTGCAACCAAGGCACACCTGCGAGCACTCCCCGCACACCGTGTGCAACCAGGGCACACCTGAAGGCAGTTTCGCGTGCACTGCCCGCACAGCGTGTGCAACCAAGGCACACCTGCGAGCACTCCCCGCACACCGTGTGCAACGGGGGCACGCCCGAAGGCAGTTTCGCGTGCACTGCCCGCACACTGCGTGCAACCAAGGCACACCTGCGAGCACTCCCCGCACACCGTGTGCAACGGGGGCACACCTGAAGGCAGTTTCGCGTGCACTCCCCGCACAGCGTGTGCAACCAAGGCACACCTGCGAGCACTCCCCGCACACCGTGTGCAACCAGGGCACACCTGAAGGCGGTTTCGCGTGCACTGCCCGCACACTGTGTGCAACCAAGGCACACTTGCCAGCACCGAAATCGTGCGTCCGGCTGGGAAAATCGCGGGCTAGCCTTTCTTGGTGCGTGTTTCCGGCAGACCCCGCTGGCCCTGGATCCTCACCACGGTCGCAATCGCCGCGGTCGCACTCACCGCGCTCGGCCTGCAATTGGCCCGGCACCCCGACACCCTGGACACCCTGCAGCAACGCCAACCCTTCCCGGCCGTCGATCGCGCGGCACTGAGTCCGCTCCAGTGTCAATGGACATCGGGAACTGCCCGTGGGCGGACATGAGGACTGCCCGTAGGTGGCCAATAAG
>NZ_JCALDB010000018.1:0-97329 GCF_059812645.1 Mycobacterium sp. NGS45
ATTATTGGCCACCTACGGGCAGTCCTCATGTCCGCCCACGGGCAGTTCCCGATGTCCATTGACAGACGACAAGCAGGTCTCGCCGTCGGCCGTGGGAGTGGACCAGCAGAAGCTGCGGGACCTGGCAGCGATGTATCTGTTCGAGGACCCCTACCGCGAATCGTGGCTGGATCCCAAGTGCAGTTACTTCGACGCAGCCATCATGCGCTTCGGCGGGCGAATCACGCTGACCGAACATCGACGCTGCGTACCGGAGATCATCGGCTTCTCCAACCGGATCGCCTATGAGCCGGAAGGGATCCGGCTGGTGCCGGTGCGCCAGTTCGGCGCCGAACGCCTAGATCCGATCAAGGCCGTCTACCTGGCGGAAGGTTATGAGGCGCCGAACAAGACCAACCCGGTCGAAGCCGACGCGATCGTCAGCCAGATCTGTGAATGCTTGGACGATCCGCGCTATGACGGATCGACCTTCGGGGTAATCTCGCTGCTGGGCAAGGAGCAGGCCAGGCTCATCGAGTCCAAGCTGATGGACGCGGTCTCGCCGGAGCAATGGGCTGAGCGGGAGCTGCGGTGCGGTGACGCCTCGGATTTCCAAGGTTCCGAGCGCGACATCATGTTCCTGTCGATGGTCAAGGCTCCTGAAGAGGGCAAGCGGATGGCTGCACTGACCATGGCCCAGTACGTCCAGCGCTACAACGTCGCCGGATCGCGCGCGAAAGATCAGATGTGGGTCTACCACTCGATGCCGCGCGAGGCGCTGACCAATCCCGAGGACATGCGTTATCAATTGCTGGACTACTGCTACGGGGTGGTCAATCGCATTCAGACCGACCCGAACGGTGTCGTCAGCACGAACGTTCCCGAGGATGCACAGGTTGAGCCGTTCGACTCGCTGTTCGAACAACGGGTCTTCAACCGTATCGTCGACCGGGGCTACACCGTGGTGCCGCAGGTCGAAGTGATGGGGTATCGGATCGACATGGTGATCACCGGGGCTACGGGACGATTGGCGATCGAATGCGACGGCGACTTCTGGCATGGTCCGGACGCCTACGCGGCCGACATGGCACGTCAACGCGAGCTGGAACGGTGTGGCTGGCGCTTCTTCCGGATCAGGGAGTCTGTGTTCTATGCCGATATGCCAGGAACGTTGAGGCAACTCTGGGACCGGCTTGATGAGCTCGGGATCCATACTGCCGATTGGGTGGAGCCTGGGTCCGATGAGCTCGCTGATGTCGTGCCGGATACGGGGTTAGCTGACGAGGATCCGCTGCCGGTTACTCATGACTTGGATGGCACCAAGATCGAATTCACTGGTATGTATAGTGATTTCGGCGACGATGGCCTGGACCTCAGTCGGGACCTGGTTGACGGTTGGCGCCACGGTACGAAGGTTGCTGTTGTGGACGGCGCGCTGTCCAACATCGAAGACGCGCAGTCGGTATCGGTCTCGGAGGAGATGTAGGCAGCTCATCTGAGGCCGAGGCGAATGTAGAACCAGACGTCAGCGCCTGGAATCGCATCGATCAACTTGCGCGTTCCTGATAGGACCGATTCGAAGATGTTCCGAGCCCGGCGGCGCTGCGGTCCACTTCGTCAGACTTGTCTCCTAAGGTGAATTCGTGGCGGACTTAAACCCTGGACTCTACGAGATGCTCCTCACCGAGGCGCTGCACACACAACTCGCTCCGTTCGAGAGTTCGGCTCGCAAGACACGGCCTCTGCGCAAAGCCGAAGCGGCGGACCGGATCGCCCTGCATCTAGGTCGGCAAATCGAGCAGTCCCTCGCTGCGGTCAGTGACGACGCCCGGGTGGACGTCGGCATCGAAGTCGCGAAGGCTCTCATCGCGCGGCTCGCCGAGATCATCACCGTCGACACCGCAGAGACGCCCATCGACCCGGGTGAAGTCCTGCACGCGATCCTCGAGCGGCGACCGGATGGAACCTCGCGTCCCATCGCGGAACCGCTGATTCCTCTCCTGGACACCACGTTGCTGACCAATGCCCCCGGCGAGCCGGGCCTGCTGAATCAGCTGGATGCCGAAATCGACTCCGCGGACGCGATCGACGTAGTGATGGCATTCATTCGGCGCAGTGGCATCAACCCGCTCCTGGGATCATTGCGCCGGCACTGTGAGCGCGGTAGGCCGCTGCGCGTCCTCACCACGACCTACACCGGCTCCACCGAACGCGCTGCCCTCGACCAGCTCGTCGGACTCGGCGCCGACGTGCAGATCTCCTACGACCTCAGCACCACTCGGCTGCACGCCAAGTCCTGGATTTTTCACCGCCGCTCCGGCTTCTCCACGGCCTACGTCGGCTCGTCAAATCTGACCCACTCCGCCCAGGTGACCGGGCTGGAATGGAACGTTCGTGCCTCGTCGGCGCGGAACCCCGACATCCTCTCCAAGTTTGAGGCGGTATTCGAAAGTTACTGGCAGAGCATTGACTTCATTCCGTACAACCCAACCCAGTTCGACGAGGCGCTAGAACGGGCCGGGCGCACCGACACCGGACCCACCGTCATCCTTAGCCCCATCGAGCTTCGCCCTGAGCCCTTTCAAGAACGCCTCCTCGAGCAGATCGAACTCTCTCGCGCGCGCGGCTATCACCGCAACCTGCTCGTCGCGGCCACGGGCACCGGCAAGACCGTCATGGCCGCCGTTGACTACGCGCGCTTACGTGAACGGCTGCCACGCGCACGTCTGCTGTTCGTTGCGCACCGCAACGAAATCCTCGACCAGAGCCTCGCGACCTTCCGCTATGCGCTGCGTGACGCCTCGTTCGGCGAGAAGTGGATCGGCGGATCGCGCCCCCAACGCTTCGACCATGTCTTTGCCTCCGTGCAGAGCCTCAACGCCGCCGACCTCAAGGACTTGGCACCCGATCATTTCGACGTCGTCATCGTCGACGAGTTTCATCACGCCGCAGCCCCCTCGTACCGCAAGCTCCTCGATCACCTCAAGCCCGTCGAGTTGCTCGGTCTCACCGCCACACCCGAACGCAGCGACGACCTTTCGATCCTGCATTGGTTCGATGACCGCATTGCCGCCGAGCTGCGATTGTGGGATGCGATTGACCAGCAGCGACTTTCGCCGTTCATGTATTTCGGCATCCATGACGGCTTGGACCTCACCGAGATTCCGTGGCGTCGAGGCCAAGGTTATGACCTTGAAGCCTTGAGCAGTCTCTACACCAGCACCGACGCCTGGGCCCGTACCGTACTACAAGAGGTGGTACGCCTCGCTGCCGATCACAAAGCCATGCGTGCCTTGGGCTTCTGCGTCAGCATCGACCACGCGAAGTTCATGGCGGGGCACTTCAATAAGGCAGGGGTGCCGGCCGTCGCGGTGTGGGGTGATAGCCCGCAAGTAGAGCGAAAAGCGGCGCTGCAAAGACTTGCCGCCGGCGATATTCGCGTCGTCTTTTCGGTGGATCTCTTCAACGAAGGCGTCGATGTTCCCGCCGTGGACACCGTGCTCATGATGCGACCCACCGAGAGCGCCACGCTGTTCCTGCAGCAACTCGGGCGCGGGTTGCGGCGTTCGGCGGGCAAGGCCTTCTGCACGGTCCTTGACTTTGTCGGCACCCATCGTCGCGAGTTCCGCTTTGACCGCCGCTACCGCGCACTGCTCGGGGGTACCCGCCGCGACATCGAACGCGCAGTCCAGCAGGGATTCCCCTTCCTGCCGGCCGGGTGCTACATGCAGCTCGACGACAAGGCCTCCGAGATCGTGCTCCGCAGCCTGCGGGAAGCCATTCCCACCCGCTGGCCCGCACGCGTCGAGGAGCTTCGGGTGATCCACGCGAAGTATCCCGACGTCACCCTCTCGACATATCTCGCCGAGTCCGGCCTAGACCTGCCCGACGTCTACGACGGCTCGCGGGGATGGTCGGACTTGTGCGAGGCGGCCGGCGTACCGACAGAACGGCCGGGGCAGCACGAAAAGCCTTTGCGCAAGGCGCTCGGCCGGCTGCTGCATATCGATGATGACGAACGAATCGCCACTTATCGGGCCCTTCTCGAATCTCCCACTCCGGTCGACGTTTCCGGACTCCCGGAACGCCAGCGGCGCCTCATCCGGATGCTCGTTGCAAGTCTGGGTGACCAGGTCCTGACTAAGGACACCTCGCTGCAGGACGCGGTCAGCCTTCTTTGGGCGCATCCGCAGGTACGCGTTGAGCTGTCGCAGCTGCTGCGCGAACTCGATGATCGGATCGACCACCTGCACGGTGCACTCGATCATCACCCCGACGTGCCGCTGCAGGTGCATGCCCGCTACTCGCGGCTCGAGATCCTGGCGGCCTTCGGTATCGGTGACGCTGCCAAGGTCGCTCCTTGGCAGACCGGCGTGTACGAGGCTAGGGACGCCAACACCGAGCTGTTTGCCTTCACCCTCGACAAGAGCAGCGGCGCGTTCTCGCCAACGACCCGCTACCGCGATTACGCCATCAGCCCGTCCCTGATCCATTGGGAAAGCCAGTCGATCACTCGCGCCGACAGCGACACCGGTCTGCGCTACCGAAACCACGAACGCGACGGCCGGTCGATCATGCTGTTCAGCCGACTTCGCGCCGATGACCGCGCCTTCTGGTTCCTCGGGCCAGCCACCTACCGCGGCCACGTCGGAGAGAAGCCAATGGCCATCACCTGGGAACTAAACACGCCGCTCTCGGGCGATCTGTACCAGTCGTTCGCTGCCGCGGTGGCATGAGTTCGCAAGCTGATTCGCGCAACAATTCACTGGGCTCACCGACCCATCACGCGGTCGTTTACGGCCTGCAGATGCGTGCAGATTTCCTGACTGAAGGGCACCGCGAGTTCTTCCAACGAGACCGCATTGAACTGATCTCATCGAGCAGCGCGCCGAAGACCGTACCGACGTCATCGAATTGTCTCGGCGTCACCGCGCCATGTGAGCGCAGTCACCAGCGCCAGCGGCCACATCCACCACCGGATGGCCTTCACCGTGGCGGCATAGCTCGCGCGTGCCGAGGGGGTACGCAGCAGGTAGCGCGCAGCCAGCAGGCTGCCGAGCACTACGGTCCCCATGACGACGACGGTCACTGGTCCATCATCCGACGTTGCCGGGGACGTTGATGACGGCAATTTCACGGGCGGCGTCGTCCACCTGATTCGGCCTTGGAAGCTCTGATCAGCCCGCGGCTCACTCCTTGCCTGCTCCCGCTCGCCGGGCACCATCCAGGCCAGCGCGTGATACCTGTCGATGCGAGTGTCGATACGCTTCGCGGCTGAGCATTCGTGCGGGCGCAGCGGCACCCGCGCGGCTACCGGCCTGGCCTCGAGGAGTTCCGGAATTGGAGGACATCATGGACCCGATCCCTGTGCATCCCGCTGCAGGAGCCGAAGACGTGCCGCCGGCACCCGGAACCGAGACCCGCAGTGCAGGCGGGCATCTGTTCATCATCAACGGCGACCTCACCCAACTCGCCTGCGACGCCATCTTGATCCCGACCGACGAGGAGTTTCGGATCGAGCCGTACTGGCGCCGCGTTGTGGCACGCGACCGTCTGCCGCTCGAGTGGGGAACAGAATCGGTGATGAGGCTTCCTGCGGAGTTTCGCACGGACTCTCCGGACAGTGACAAGGTTGCGGTGTGGCTGGGCAATATCGGTCTTGCCGGGGACCAATCCGGTTTCGCTGCTTACGAATCCAAGATCCGTGAGTACGCCATGGCCGCCAAAGACGCGGTCAGCTCCGGCAGTGAGCGTTTGTATCCGTGGCCGAAGCCGCGCCTTGCGCTTCCGGTGGTGGGATCCCGGGCCGGTGGCGGCAATGCCCGCCGTGGTGACTTGCTCAAAGGCCTGGTGCGGACGCTGCAGCTGCTCGCTGAGGAGAACGATGTCGATATCGTTCTGGTCACCGCGCGAGACAAGGCGTATGCCGCCGCCCAGCGCGCGCGGACCGAGTCCCTCCGTGATTCCGACATCGCTGCCGTGTGGCGCTTCGACCACCCCGCGTTGATCGCCAAGGCGCAGGTTCTCGCGAACACAGCGATCGAACGCCACCTGGTGCTCTTTCTGGGATCGGGGATCAGTGCCGGTGCCGGATTGCCGACATGGACGCAACTGTTGGATGGCCTCGCTGAAACGGCAGGGTTGAGTGAAGACGCGCGGGCGCGGTTGAGGAAGAAGGATGCGCGTGACTATGCGACATTGATCGAGCGTCGGATGATCGACAAGGGGATCGACTTTCGTGATCAGATCGCCGCTGAGCTCGCCGGCGAGTACTACTCGCTGCAGCACGGATTGTTGGCCTCGCTGCCTAGCAACGAGGCCGTCACGACCAACTTCGACACCCTGTTCGAGGCGGCCGCGCAGACCGGGAATCGCAAACTTGCTGTGCTGCCGCAAGATCCGAGTGATGCCGGTGGACGGTGGCTACTCAAGATGCACGGCAGCATCGGTGGTCAGAAGCCGATCGTCCTGACTCGTTCAGACTTCCTGGATATGCCACGCCAGTACGGTGCCCTTCTTGGGCTTGTGCAGGGACTGCTGCTGATGCGGCACATGATGTTCGTCGGGTATTCACTGCAGGACGAAGATTTTCAGGAGCTCATCTACGAGGTCCGGGAGGCGCGTGGGGACACCGACGGCCGCGGAACCGTACTCACGTTGTTTCATGATGATCTTGACGAAGAATTGTGGAGCAACGACCTGGATGTCGTTTCCATGGTCAACGTGCCTGACGACGCAGGAATAACCGTCGAGTACGCGGCCCGGCAGCTGGAGTTGTTCCTGGACCTGCTCGGCCATCTCGCTACGACTTGCTCGGCGTTCTTCCTGGATGACACTTACCGAGAGCTGGTCACCGATGATCGTGAGGAGGAGCTTCGGCAAACCCTGCTGAAGCTGGTGGAATCGACCGAAGACGCCGAAATCGGATCGGTCAGATATGAGGTCAAGACCTTCCTGGCGACACTGGGCGCTGGCAGGCAGTGACCGCCGGGACCGGGGCAATTGGAAGCGATGGTCATCGGCCCCGACCGGGCTGCAACCGATACGAGTGCGAGGAGATTCATGGCAGACGTCAGCGCGGCCGACCCAGACGAAAGGCCGGAAGCCGGCCCAATCGCAGATACTTCGGTGGAGTTGCTCGTCGACCATGGCGACCATTTGAGCTTCACCCGTCACGACTCGTACGAAGACGCTATCTCCTACCTCCGTACCGGTTACACCTACGGCCTGCTGGAGTCCGCCGGGTATTCACCGGCTCAGCTGGATGCGATGGAACCCGAGAAGTTCCGCGAACTACTTGGAGTCAGCGGACTACGCACCGAAATCAAGCGAATTCATTGACCTTCGGGCGCCACCACCCATGAGGCCGTAGCAACGCCGTTTTCCACAGAGCTATCACAACCCGTCCCAGACAGAACGAGCGGCACTTCTCATCGGCGCATCATGAGGCGTTGATGCTATGATGAGCCATGCGTACCACCATTGATCTCCCCGATGACCTGCATAAACAGGCCCAGGCGATAGCGCGGGATACCGGGCGGACCTTGAGTGAGGCGGTCGCCGACCTCATGCGCAAAGGCCTCCGCGCCGGTAGCGCCGGAGCGGCGCACTCGACCGATCCCCGCACCGGGCTGCCGGTCGTGAGCGTCGGCACCATCGTGACGTCCGAAGACGTGCGGGCGTTGGAGGACGAGGAATGACGGTACTGCTCGACTCCAACGTGTTGATCGCGTTGGTCGTTGCAGAGCATGTGCATCACGACGTGGCGGCGGAGTGGCTCTCCGGTTTCGACGCCGGGTTTGCGACGTGCCCGATAACGCAGGGCAGCCTCGTCCGGTTTCTCGTGCGGTCCGGGTATCCGGCAGCGGCCGCGCGCGATGTGGTGGGTGCGGTGGCCACTGCCAAGCATCACGAATTTTGGTCGGATACCGTGCCTTTCACCGACGTGCGGCTGGACGGCGTCGTCGGCCATCGCCAGGTGACAGATGCGTACCTCGCTCAACTGGCGCGACACCACAGCGCGCAACTGGCGACGCTCGACACCGGCTTGGCGGCTCTGCACCAGGATGTGGCGGTATTGATCTCAGCGGCCTGACTGACGCAGGTCTCTTGCGCGAACATGTCGGCCGGTACGCCTACGCTCTGAGCCGTGGATTACGCGGCGATCAACGCACTGCGGGAGCGGCACCCCGCCTGGCGGCTGCTGCGCGCCAGCAACGCGACCCTGATCCTGTCCTTCCTGGGCGAATTCTTCGTGCAGGGCAATCGCGGGGCATGCGCGGCCAGCGTGGTCGCCGACGCCCTGGATGACCACCTCTACGCTCTCAACGCCGAGGACGACCGCTATCCCAAGGAGCCGCGCGCCTACCTGGAGGACTGGGCGGCCACCGATGCCGGCTATCTGCGCCGGTTCTACCCGGTCGGCGACGACGAGGTGCACTACGAGGTGACGCCCGCCTTCGAGAAGGCCTACGCCTGGGTGACGGCGCTGCGGGGCAGGTCCTTTGTCGGCACCGAGTCCCGGCTGCACACCGTCGTGGAATTGCTGCGCCAGATCGTGCACGGCACCGAAGTCAACGCGGAAGTCCGGCTGGCAGAGTTGCACCGACGCCGCGACGAACTCGACGCCGAGATCGCCGCGGTGCAGGCCGGCGACGTTGCAGTCCTCGACGCCACCGGCGTGCGCGACCGCTACCAGCAACTATCCACCACGGCCCGGGAGCTGCTGTCGGACTTCCGTGAGGTCGAAGAGAACTTCCGGCTGTTGGATCGGGCCGCCCGAGAAAAGATCGCCGCCTGGGACGGCTCCAAGGGAGAACTGCTCGCCGAGTTGGTCGGCAGCCGCTCGGAGATCGCCGGCTCCGACCAGGGCCGCAGCTTCCAGGCGTTCTACGACTTCCTGCTCTCCGACCAGCGACAAGCCGAGCTCGCCGACCTGCTGTCCAAGGTGTCCGCCCTCGCCGTCGTCGACGACGATCACCGCGGCCACAGCGTGAAAGGCATCCACCACGACTGGTCGGAGGCCGCCGACCGGGCCCAGCGCACCATCCGCCAGATCTCCGAACAACTGCGCCGCTTCCTCGACGATCAGGTCTGGTTGGAGAACCGCCGCGTCCTGGACCTGGTCCGCGCGGTGGAGGTCGCGGCACTCGACGTCCGCGCCAACCCACCGTCGTTCGGTCTCGAGGTCGACGAGCCCGGCATCGACATCGCCCTACCGTTCGAGCGCCCGCTCTACCAGGTGCCGGTGGCGGCGGCCGTCGACAGTGAGATCTCGGCGTCCACCGAAGAGGTCGACGCCGAGATGCTGTTCACCCAGACCTACATCGACCAGGCGCGGCTGGCCGCCACCATCCGGGCCGTCCTGCCGGAGAACTCCTCGGCGCTGCTGTCCGACGTCATCGCGGTGCACCCGATCGAACAGGGGGCGGCGGAGATCGTCGGTTACCTCGCACTCAACGACGACGACGTGCGAATCGACATGGACGACACCGACGAGACCGTCCTGGACTATTCGGATCCCGCCAACCCCGAGGTCACCAAACGCGCGCGGCTGCCGAAGGTCACCGTGCGACGGCAGGCGGTGCATCGCCGATGAGCAACGACCGTGCCGTCGCGGCCGCCATCATCCGATTGATGCAGGGCGTCGTCTACCGCACCTCCGACGAGGACACTTGGCAGACGCTGGAACGGTGGGGCGCCGGCGTGCGCGACCACTTCGGCACGCTCGGGGTCGACGTGGTGGTCGACGACGCCGAGGGCTACGCCTATCTGCGCTCCCGGCCGGAGGAAGAGGGCGAAGAAGCCTTGCCACGTCTGGTGCGCCGGCGAGCTCTGACCTACAACGTCAGCCTGTTGCTGGTGCTGCTGCGCAAACGACTCGTCGAATTCGAAACCGGCGGCGGCGAGGGACGGCTGGTGCTGAGCACCGACCAGATCGTCGAGATGCTGCGGTTGTTCCAGGCCGATTCCACCAACGACGCCCGCGTCGTCGACCAAGCCGAGACCACCATCAAGAAGGCCGCCGAGCTGGGTTTCTTGCGCCAGCTGCGCGGCCAGCGCGGCGAATGGGAGGTGCGGCGCATCCTCAAGGCCTACGTCGACGCCCAGACCCTGTCCGACTTCTCGGCCAAGCTGCGCGAATACGCGGGGAGGGCACCCGACGATGAGTGAAACCCTGTTCAGCGCAACAGAACTCGGTCAGGATCGGCGAGCAGGCTACCGGCTGCAGTGCGCCGAGGTCTACAACTGGGGCACGTTCGATGACCATGCCTGGAGATTCGCCCCCGGCACCGACACCGCGCTGCTGACCGGGGACATCGGTTCGGGTAAATCGACCCTCGTCGATGCGCTCACCACTCTGTTGGTGCCGTCGCACAAGGCGGCCTACAACAAGGCCGCCGGCGCCGAGGCCAAGGAACGCACCCTGCGGTCCTACGTCGAGGGCTACTACAAGTCCGAGCGCAACGAATCGACCGGCAAGTCCCGCCCGAAGGGCTTGCGGGAGAACAAACGCACCTACTCGGTGATCCTCGGGGTGTTCCGCAATCACGGCCACGACGAAACGGTGACACTCGCGCAGGTGTTCCAACAGCGCGAGAAGACCGGCCAGCCCTACCGGTTCTTCGTCACCGCCACCAAAGAACTTTCCATCGCGGCGGACTTCGGCGGCTTCGGCACCGAACTGCGCGACCTGCGTAGGCAGTTGCGTGCCAACGGCGCCGAGATCTTCGACGAGTTCCCCAAGTACGCCACCTCGCTGCGCCGTCTGCTCGGTATCCGTTCGGAGCAGGCGCTGGAACTGTTCCACCAGACCGTGTCGATGAAATCCGTGGGCAACCTCAACGATTTCGTGCGCGACCACATGCTCGAGCCGAGCGACTCGACCGACCGGGTCCGCGACATCATCGGACATTTCGACGATCTGACCAAGGCCTACGACGCCGTCAAACGCGCCCGCGAGCAACTCGAAACCCTGCAACCGATCGTCGACACCGCCGCCAAGTACGACGCCGCCTTCGCCGAACGCGACGGCCTGGAACTCGAACGCTCGGCGGTACGGCTGTTCATCGCCGAACTGCGTTCGGTACTCCTGGCCGACGAGATCCTCCGACTCGAAGCCGACGGCGCGGCCCTGTTGGGGCAGCAGGACGCGGCCGACGCCGAGCAGCAACGGCTCGGCCGCGAACGCGACGCCCTGATCGAAGAGCGCGCCCGGGCCGGTGGCGACCGCATCGGCGAACTCGAACGACTGGTGGAGTCAGCGCGTGCGCAGGCCGAGACCCGCAGGGAGGCAAGGGCGTTGTTCGACGCCGCGGTCGGCGAAGCCGGATTGGCCCCGGTCGCCGATCAGGAGGCTTTCACGGCGCTGTCCGCACTCGTCGCCGCCGAGCGCCCGCGGCTGGCGGCCGAGAAACGCGACCTCGATGCGGCCACCGTCGACGCGATCGGCCGGGAGCGCGAGCGTCAACGCGAGTGCGAGGTGCTCGCCGGGGAGATCGCGAGCCTGGTGGAACGCACCGACAACCTGCCGCGCGAGCAGGTGGTGGTGCGCGCCGAGTTGTGTGCCGCGCTGGGGTTGACCCCGCAGGATCTGCCCTATGCCGGTGAGCTGCTCGACGTGTACGAAGAGCACTCGCAGTGGCGGGGCGCCGCCGAACGTGTGCTGCGCGGGTTCGCCCTGTCACTGCTGGTGGCCCAGCCGCATTACGAGGCCGTCGCCGCATGGGTCAACGCGCGCCGGCTCACCGTGGCCGGCCGCGGTGCCAAGCTGGTCTACGAACGGGTGCCACAACATCAGGTTCGGCTGCAGCCGACGGCCTCCGACGGGCTGCTGCTCGCCGACTGCATCGAAGTCCGCGAGGGACCCTTCGAGGACTACCTGCGCAACGAATTGATGCGCCGAGCCGACTTCCGCTGTGCGGCAGACCTCGACGAGTTCCGTGCGGAGCGCAAGGCGGTCACCCGGGAGGGCCAGGTGCGGTCGGGCGGTCGACACGAGAAGGATGACCGGTATCGCGTCGACGACCCTCGTCGTTGGGTGCTCGGTTGGGTGAACGAACGCAAGATCGCCGCGCTGCGCACCGAGCTCACCGAGCTGGAGCACGAGCGGGATCAGGCCGCCGCGTTGGCGACCGCACTGGGGGAGCAGCGGGAAGCCCTGCAGCGCCGGCTGGACGCGTTCTTGCGGGTGGAGGGCTTCCGGTCCTGGACCGATCTCGACGTCGACGAGGCCCACGCGCGCGCCGCCGCCCACGATGCCGAACGCATCCGGCTCGAGGCCGGCTCGTCACGGCTGGAGGAGATCGCCGGCGAGTTGGCGCGCAACGCCGAAGAATCCGCCGCCGCAGCCGAACTGATGAAGAAACTCACCGGAGAGCTGGCCACCACCCAGGCCGCGGTGCAGCGTGCGCAACAGGAACGTGCCCGCGACGACGAGTTCGTCGCCGCGCGCAGCGGTGAACAGCTCGACACCGCGCGTGCCTCCTACCCGGCCCTGGAGCAACGGCTGGGCAGGCGCCGGCCGCAGCGCGCGGCGGACTGCGCCGACACCGAGGCGGCGCTGTCCGAGGACCTGCACCGGCGCATCGAGCGACTCTCGGGCCAACTCAACGGCCACGCCCTGAACCTGGGCCAGTACATGACCACGTTCTTGAACCGCTGGCCGGAGCTGCGGGCGGACATGGACGCCAGCGTCGACGCTCGCGGTGACTTCCTGGCGTTACGCGAGCGGGTCGCGACCGACGACCTGCCGCGGTTCGAAACCGAGTTCAAGGAGCAGCTCAACAAGAACGCCATCCAGGAACTGGCCGGGTTCAACAATTGGCTGGGCCGGCAGGCCACGGCCATCGACGAGCGCGTCGACCGGATCAACGAGGCGCTGGGTGCGGTGCCCTACAACCCGGGTCGGTTCATTCGGCTGGAGAAGGAACCCACCACCAATCAGGATGTCGCGCAGTTCCGTTCGGATTTGCGCAACCTGACCAATGACACTCTGGCCGTCGACGGTGATCAGTACTCCGAGCAGCGCTTCCTGGATGTCAAGCGGATCATCGAACGCTTCCGGGGCCGCGACGGCTACGCGGAGTCGGACAAGAACTGGACCCGCCGGGTCACCGATGTGCGCAACTGGTTCGTGTTCTCGGCCTCCGAACGTGACGTCGACACCGATGTCGAGTGGGAGCACTACAGCGACTCCGACGGCAAATCTGGCGGCCAGAAGGAGAAGCTGGCCTACACGATCCTGGCCGCGTCCCTGGCGTATCAGTTCGGGCTGGAATGGGGTGTCGAGAAGTCGCGGGACTTCCGGTTCGCCGTCATCGACGAGGCGTTCGGGCGCGGCTCGGACGTCTCGACCCGCTACGCGTTGGATCTGTTCGCGACGCTCGGTCTGCAATTGCTGATCGTCACGCCGCTGCAGAAGGTGCACGTCATCGAGCCGTATGTGAAAGCGATCGGCCTGGTGGACAACCCCACCGGAACGTACTCGCGGCTGCAGACCATGACCATCGAGGAGTACCGGACCCGCCGCGACGGACCTCGACCGTGAGCCCGGTGAACACCGGATGGACCAGACCGGAGGACATCGCCGCCAAGGTTCGGCGCCGGTGGGACAACGGATCGTTGCTGCGCGGCTACGCCACCGGTGAACCCTTCGCGCCGATCGAGCTGGCGCTGCGCGCGCCCAAACCAGCGCAGATCGGCGACGACATCGCCGCAGCCCGCGCCTGGGTGGCCGCTCTGGACGCCGGGCGTCGCGACGACACGCGCTACACCTTGGAGTGGAAGTCCATCGGCGGCAGGCAGATTGGCCGAAACTCGGTGCCCGTCCGCGCCAAGGTCTGCTCCTATCAGCAGGCCTGGGCGTTGCTGGGCGTGGCAGCGGTGGTCGACCGTTTCGACGGCCTGTTGGATCTGGTGCCCCAGCATCCGCGGATCCGGGAATGGATCGTCGCGCAACCGCACCGCGCACTCGCGCTGGCCCCACACATGCCGCAGTTGATCGCCGCCTACGACTGGCTCGACGGCCACCGGCACTCCAGCCGCTACCTGCGCGAGATCAGCGCGCCCGGCGTGGACACCAAGTTCGCCGAGCGGCATCGGACGGATCTGGCCGGCATGCTGGGTGTTTCGCCGTCGGCGCCGGGTTTCCTGGCTGAACTGGGCTTGCGGTCCAAACCCAGCCTGGTCCGGCTGCGACCGGCGGCGTCGTTGGGCCTGCCCGCCCCGCTCACCGAACTGGCGGTGCGGGCCGAAGAACTCGCGCAGCTGAGGGTCGAACCCCGCGTTGCGGTCATCATCGAGAACGAGATCAGCTATCTGAGCGCCGACGTGCCCGACCGCGGGGTAGTGATCTGGGGAAAGGGCTTCGACGTCGATCACGTGGGACGGCTGCCCTGGCTGGCGGGTGCCGAGGTCGTGTACTGGGGCGACATCGACACCCACGGATTCGCCATCCTGGACCGGCTGCGGGCCTGGCTGCCGAATGCGCGATCGGTATTGATGGACCGCGCCACGCTGCTAGCCCACAGTGACCGGTGGGTGACCGAAGACCGGCCGGCGAAATCGGCCCTCACCCGACTCACCCGCGACGAGCAGCAGCTCTACACCGATCTGGTGGAGGACGCGTTGGGTGATCGCGTTCGTCTCGAACAGGAGCGCGTCGATTGGGGTTGGGCACGGGACCGGCTGCAAGACAGCCTCATTCAGTGTCCTGGGTAGTGGAACCCCAACCTGATCAGCGGAACTGTATTGGTGCGCGGAGCGCACGGTAGATCAGCGGACTGATCATGGCCCGTTGTTGTCGGTGCACCGACGTACCGTGCCTACATGTACCAGTCAAACCCACATGATCCCGCGACCACTGCGCCGGCGATCCACCCATCTGATCAACAGGACCCCGGAATCCAGATCGACGCCCCAGTCGTCGATCTGGACCGATGGAACAGCTTCGACGCCGCCGACTTCGATGACTTTGGCAGCGTCAACGACGAAGAGTTCGGCCGCCCATGCGCATCCGAGGACCCAACCTGGCAAGAGGAGATGGAGTGGTACGTGCTTTGCGAAGAAGCGGGTGGCGATGAACAGTTGCACCACCTCGATACCGCGCCGCTGCCCGATGAACCGTTCGATTGGTCCGGGGTGCCCGACGACGTCGTCGCCAAGGTAACCGAGGTGCTCGAGCACACCGACGCCTGCTGTGACGCACTGCTCGACGTCGAATACCGCACGGCCTGCCGACGGCTGCTGGCCCGGATCGCCAGCACCGACCCCGCGGTGTTGCGGCGCAGAGGACAGGCCGGCACCGCTGCGGCAGCACTCGTCTGGGTGGTCTGCGAGGCGAATGGCCGTTTCGACCACCGGGGGAGCGGACGCTTGAAGGGCTCCGACATCGCCCGGCAGATCGGCGTCAAGTGCAGTCCCGCACAGCGGGTGCCGGCCCTGGTACGGGCCCGCGGCATGCGCGGCGGTTGGTTTGGCGTCCTGGGTTCACCGGATTACCTGATCGCCGCACGCCGAGCGCACATGATCAGCCGTCGGGATGCGCTGCGAGTCGTGCTCGGTTGGTAAGTGACGCTTGCGCGAAAGCACCTGGAGGTCACCGGCCGCCCGACGTCCCGCCCTATCCCGCGCCGACCGGCGCACGCGCTGACCGGTCGTGGTACCAGCCCTTCAACCCGCAAGCGCCCACCGCTGACGATTAGCCTGTGCTGCCGCGCATCAGCGTGATCGGCCATCCGTTTCGCGGCCGAGGTTTCCCGACGTGCCCGATCGTCGGCTGAATGGTGACTTGACGTCTCGCACCCGGGTGCGTCCGCCGTTCACCATCATGTCGAACGGCGATGAGGCCTCCGAATCATTCTGCTGCTGCGAACTTGTCGGTGCCCTCTGTCATTCTGACCGGCTCACCTGAAGCAGCACTACGACAAGGAGCGAACCATGATGGAAAGCCCTGCACCCGGTTGGTATCCAGACCCGGGCGGGCAACCCGGTCGGCGCTACCACGACGGCCGCACCTGGACAACGCATTTCACGCCGTACCCGCCGCCGCCCGCCCCGACCGCCCAGCCTGCTCCGGCGATGGCGGTGGCGGTGGCCAACGGTGGCGGTCCCAGCCACGGCCTGCACGCGGTGCTGACCATGGTGACCTGTGGTCTGTGGCTGCCGATCTGGATCTTGGTGGCGATCTTCGCCGGTGGGTCCTCGTCGGCCGTCGCGGTCAGCGGCGGGCAACTGGTGCGCACACCGAACGGCCGGCCTTTGGTGGTCGCCGCCGTCATCGGTGGGATCTTCCTCCTGGGCCTGGTGGGCCAACATCCGTGGCTGCTCGCGGTGTTCGCGCTGATCGGGGTGATCGCCGGCATCGGGGTCTGGTTGGTCAAGTCCGCGCAGCAGCGCGATGAACAACTGCGCCGGGAACAGTTCGACCGCGACATGATCGCCCAGCGCGCCGACTATGAGGACCAGCTGTATCAGCAGGGTGACCCGCGGGGAACCCACGGGCGGTACCTGCCTCCCGAGTCACCGTGAGGGCAGCGCAGTCGGCGTGGTAGGGGACGAGTCGGTGCAGCCGAACGGGAATCACACCGTGGGCTGCTCAGCGCGGTCGGCCACCCCGCGGGTCCACCGGTACAGCCACAGGATCACCCCGACGAACAGCGCCGCGCCGAGGACCATCGCGAAGACGCCGTCGTTGCCGGTGAACACCGCCAGCGGATCCTCCCGCCCGGTGCCGGCGACCATCCCGGCGAACACCACGCCGTAGAGGCTTTCCCCGACGATCAACCCGGTCGCCAGCAGCACGCCCAGTCGCTTCTTGCGTTCCACGTCGCCACCCGAGCCCGTGGCCCACCGGTTGTAGAAGTGCCCCATCAGCGCACCCAGCGGGATGATCACGGTCAGGCTCATCGGTAGATACATGCCCATCCCGACCGCCAGCGGAGGCAGCGCCAACCGGCCGCGGCGACTGAGGATTTCGTCGACGACGATCACCCCGATGCCGATCAGGACACCGAGCCCGATCAGCGCCCAGTTCAGTGATCCGCCGAACACGCCCTTGGCCAGCGAGGAGATCAGTGCGGCCTGCGGGGCCGCCAAGGCCTGCGGGCTGGCGCCGGGGGCACCCAGGAAACCGAACGCGGTCTGCATCAGGTTGAGCACCGGCGGGATGATCACCGATCCGAACAGCACCCCAATCACCAACGCCACCTGCTGTTTCCACGGGGTGGCGCCGACCAGCTGACCGGTCTTGAGGTCCTGCAGGTTGTCGTTCGAGATGGTCGCCACCCCGAACGTGATCGCCGCGGCGAACAACGTGAACGCCACCAGCGCCAGGCCCTGATCGTCGTCGGCGGCGCCGAACACGACCTTGATCAGCACCGCGGCGATCAGCACCACCAGGATCCCGACCCCGGAGATCGGGCTGTTCGACGAGCCGATCAGACCGGCCATGTAGCCGCACACCGCCGCGATCACCAGACCGATGAGGAAGATGAACACCAAACTGGCCGCGATGATCCCGGTCGAGCTGCCCTGTAATGCGGTGCCGCGGCTGAAATTCCACAGCAGCGCGCCGATCGGGACCAGCATCGCGACCACCGTCGCGACGACGATCGGGAACGGGATGTCGCGTTCGGTCAGGTCGACCAGCTGGCCCGCGCGGCGGTTGCGCGCCGAGGCCAGTGCCTCGTTGATGCCCTTGATGATCGGGCGCAGGATCTTCAGCAGCGTCCACACCGCGGCGATCGCGATCGCGCCGGCGCCGATGAACCGGACCTCGGAGACGAAGATGGCGTCGATGACGTCGCCGATCGGTTCACCACCGTCGAACATCCCGACGGTGCGGATCGGCAGCAGCAGCCCGTAGGAGATGACCAACCCGACCAGCATCGCGATGCCGACCTTCATCCCGACCAGATGCCCAACGCCGATCAGCGCCAGCGACAGGTTCGCGCCGAACATGGTGCCGCCCGGGCCGATCCGGGCGTAGCTCACCACATAGTTCGCCAGCACCTTCAGGTTGGCCAGCACCGTGAAACCGGCGGCCACGACCGCGCCGAGTGCGATGGTGCGCAACCCCATTCGGTTGTCTTCGGCGCCGTGTGAACTGTCGCCGACCTTGAGCACTTCGGCGGCGGCCACGCCCTCCGGATAGGGCAGATCGGAGCCGGTCACCAGGGCCCGGCGCAGCGGGATGGAGTACATCACGCCGAGGATGCCGCCGACCGCGCACACCGCCACGGTGATCCAGTACGGGAAACCGGTCCACCAGCCGATCATCACCAGGCCGGGCAGCACGAAGATGATCGCCGAGAGCGTGCCGGCCGCCGAGGCGAGGGTCTGCACGATGTTGTTCTCCACCACGGAGTGGTTGGCGAAGTTGCGCAGGATCGCCATCGAGATCACCGCGGCCGGGATCGCGGTGGCGAAGGTCAGACCGACCTTCAGACCCAGGTAGACGTTGGCGGCGGTGAACACCAAGGTGATCGCGCCGCCGAGCAGGATGCCGCGCAGCGTGAGTTCGCGCAGCGTGGGGGTGGCGGGGGTCTCGACGGCCACTTCGGCATCCTCTCGGTTGCAGCTCAGCAGGGCCGGCGAACGACTGCACGGCGATCTGGGTGCTTACACGTTAAGGGTTTGCTCGTGGTGGCGGGTGGGGTTCCACGCGGTCGTGTCACCCCCTCAGCTCAACAACTCTCGAATATCCTCCGCGCTCAGCGAGGACCCGAACGTATTCCCGTCATCAAGCACTGACGCGAACAGCTTGGCTTTGCGTGCATTGAGCGCCACCACCTTCTCCTCGATGGTGTCGCGGGCGATCAGCCGGTACACCATCACGTTGCGGGTCTGCCCGATCCGGTGCGTGCGGTCCACGGCCTGGGCCTCCACCGCCGGGTTCCACCACGGGTCGAGCAGGAAGCAGTAGTCGGCCTCGGTGAGGTTGAGTCCGAACCCGCCAGCCTTGAGGCTGATCAGAAACGCCGGTGCGTCACCGTCTTTGAACGCCGTGATCGCCGCGGCCCGATCTCGGGTGCTGCCATCCAGATAGCTGTAGCCGATGCCTTCGTCGTCGAGGCGTTCCCGCACACAGGTCAAGAACCGGGTGAACTGGCTGAAGATCAGCGCCCGATGCCCACCGCGGACCACGTCGAGCATCTGCTCGATCAGCACGTCGATCTTCGCGCTCGGCACCGTCAGGCCGGCCGGCTCGACCAGGCCCGGATGCAGCGCCATCTGCCGTAGCATGGTCAGCGACTTGAGGATGGTGATCCGGTTGCGGTCCATGTCGTCGAGCAGACCGAGCACCTTCTGTCGCTCACGCTGCAACCGCTTGTCATACAGCGCGCGGTGCCGACCGGACAGCTCCAACTCCAGGATCTGCTCCTGCTTGACCGGCAACTCCGGGGCCACCAGCTCCTTGGTGCGGCGCAGCACCACCGGTTTGATCCGACGCCGAAACAGGTCCAGACGATCGGCGTCGGATTGCTTTTCAATGTGCTTGGCGTAGAAGTCGGCGAACCGTTTCGGGCTGGCGAACAGCCCGGGAGCGGTGATCGACAGCAGCGACCAGAACTCCATCAGGTTGTTCTCCATCGGTGTGCCGGTGATCGCGATCTTCACCGGCGCACCGAGCACCCGCGCGCACTGATAGGTCTTGGCGTGTCGGTTCTTCACGTACTGCGCCTCATCGAGGATCAGCCCGGCCCAGGTCCGCTGATCGTGTTCGGCGAAGTCCAGCCGGAACAGCGTGTAGGAGGTGATCACGATGTCCGCGCCGGCCACCCGCTCGTCGAACCCGGTACCGGATTTGGCCACCGTCGAGTTGAGCACAACCACCTTCAGGTCGGGGGCAAACCGGGCGGCTTCGGCCGCCCAGTTGCTCATCACGCTGGCCGGTGCCACCACCAGGAACGGTGGTCCGTCCGGATGCTGGTGGCGCACATGGCAGATCAACGCCAGGGTTTGCAGGGTCTTGCCCAACCCCATGTCGTCGGCCAGGATGCCGCCCAGCCCGTGTTGGTACAGGGTGGCCAGCCAGGAGAACCCGTCGCGCTGGTAGGGCCGCAGCTCGGCGTGCAGCCCCGCCGGCACCGGCACCGGCTCCACCGCGTTGAGCGCCCGCAGCCCAGCGACCTGGGTGCGCCACTGCGCGGCCTGATGCGCGACGATGCCCAGTTCGGCCAGTTCGTCGAACAGGTTGACCTGAAAGCGGGTGATCCGCGGCCGCTCCTCGGTGTCGCTGAGCGCGCGGGCCTCCTCGATCAGTTCCCGCAGTCGCAGCAACTCGGGTTTGTCCAGTGAGAAGTAGGCACCGTCGGGCAGCAGCAGGCAGTCGATGCCGGCGGCCAGCGCGGTGAACAGGGTGCGGAAGTCGATCCGGTTGCCTTCCACGCTGACCGTGACATCCAGGTCGAACCAGTCGGTCTGCTCGGCGGCCTCGGCCGCACTCACCGCGATCACCAACGATTGGCCGACCTCGCGGTAATCGGCCTGCTCGCCGGTGATCTCGACGATGACGTCGTCCAAATCTTTGAGCAGCGGCAGCAATTCGCAGGTGAAGTGCATGGTGCTCAACCCGGTCAGGCTGCGCCGGGCCAGCAGTGTTCCACCCAGATCGCACAGCCCGAACCGGGCCAGCGGCGCGTCGATGCCGGCCAGCAGCGCGCGTTCGGCGTCGCGGTCGCGGTGGCCGTCCCCGCCTGGGGCGTCGATGCGCCCGCGCAGCTGCCGCTCACCGACCTGATAGGCCCACAGCCAGGTCAGCTCCACCTCGTGGTTGTCGCGGTAGTCGGCCTGCAGCACCAGCTGCGGGCCGCTGATCACCGGCGCCGCGAACGACTCGTCACTCGAGACCACCGGGCACACCGCCCGCAGCTGCGGATAGAAGTCGTAGGCAAAGGCCTCCGCATCGGCGGCCGGGATCACCAGCGGTGCACGCTGCAGCAGCATGTCCCGCACCGGTTTCGGCACGGGGTTGTCCAACCCTGCCAACCGCAGCGCGCCGTCATCGAAGTACGTCACGCCATGCCCGCGCACCCCGACGAACCCGGCCACTGCCCGCGCCACCCCGTCGACGCGCAGCGTGGGCGTCACCATGAGATCACCGCCGCGGTCGACCGTGACATCCAGGTCGACGTGCCCGACGCCGGGCGCCGGGATCTCGGCGCCGGTGTGTGCGTGGATCAGCGCGACCCCGTCGTCGTGCAGCTCGCGCAGCAGCGGCCACAGCTGCGTGGATCCGAACTGCGACAGCACGATCGAGCTGACCTGACCGTAGCTCGGCATGGCAGCACTGCGGCTGGCCTGGTACAGCGCATACAACGTACGTAGCCCCTCGACGTGGGGTCGGTGGAATCCGTACTGGTCGAGCGCCACCAGGTTGCTCCAGCACAGCCCGCCGTTGACCCAGCCGCCGCGCACCCCGGGCCGCACCAATGCGGCGTCGACCAGTACGCCGTCGTCGCCGCGGGTGCTGAGTTCGATCCCGATCCGGGTCGCTGCGCCGTCCTCGTCGGCGCAGCGCAGCAGCGAGCCCAGGGTGCGCTGCCACTCGGGTTCGCTGCCACGCGCTGCGAGCATGCCCTGCCCGGCGGAGTCGACCATGATCAGCACGGCCGCGACGTGCTGGCAGGACTGTCGGATGCGGCAGCTGCATCGCCCGTCGCGCAGCCGCCACGCCCCGCCACCGAGATCGGTCAACTCGATGACCGTGCTGAAGCGGCTGCCGTCAGCGCCCACCAGCGAAGCCAGCAACAAGCCGCTGTCCTGAACCCAGTCGCAGTTCAGCACCCGCCCTGCGAGCGCATCGGCAACGCCGCGCTCGAAGCTACCGCGGGGCAACCGAGCCAGGCTGTCGGTCAGGTTCAGCGACGGGTACTTCGCGTCCATGTTGGGACAGTAGGACTGACCACCGACAGCCGCGGACCAGCCGCCGACCTACGGCCCGCTCGGCGGGGCCGTGGCGACACCCCGACCTCGACAACAGCACCGCAGCGGTGCGGCGCCGACATCACCAACGTCTCGGTGGGCGGAGCCTGACTACAGATCGAACACCTGATTCTGCAGCGGAACGGTTGCCTGCCAGCCCAATTCGCGACCCAACCGGACCCGCAGGGTGTCCGCGGGTTGCGGCTCGCCGTGCACGATGAACGCCCGCTGCGGGGGTGCACCGAACTCGGCAGCCCAGCGCAGCAACTCGTCGGCGTCGGCGTGCGCCGAGAGCATCCGCAGGTTGGCGACGTCGGCGTTGATCGGCACCCACTCGCCGTGGATCTTGATCTGCCGCTCACCGGCCGCGATCGCCCGCCCGCGGGTGCCGGGCGCCTGATAGCCGGTCACCATCACGGTGTTGCGCGGATCCGGTGCGAACGCCGCCAGGTGGTGCAGGACCCGTCCGCCGGTGGCCATGCCGGACGCCGAGATCACGATCTTGGGGTCGCGGTTGGCTGAAATCTGTTTGGACTCCTCGGGATCGCGGATATAGGTCGCGATGTCGCACATGTCGGCGCAGACATGCGGCGGCAGCCGGTGATCGCTCTGATGGCTGTGCAGCAGGTTGCTGGCGTTGATCGCCATCGGGCTGTCCAAATAGATCGGGATGTCCGGGATCCGTCCTGCGCCGCGCAGTTGCCACAGGTAGTAGAGCAGGGTCTGGGCGCGGCCCACCGCGAACGCCGGGATCACCACGGTGCCGCCGCGAGCCACCGTCGCGGTGATGACAGCCTGCAGGGCGGCGGCCGGATCGCTGCGCTCGTGCACGCGGTCGCCGTAGGTGGATTCCAGCACCACGTAGTCGGCGGCCGGAACCGGATCGGGCGGCAACATCAACGGGTCGTCGTAGCGGCCCAGGTCCCCGCTGAACACGATGCGCCGGCCCTGCCACGCCACGTCTACTGTCGCCGCACCCAGAATGTGCCCGGCCCGCCGGAAGGTGACCGCGGCCTCCATGCCGGGGATGCGGAACTGCTTGCCGAACGGGCGGGTGGTGAACAGCTGCAGCGCACGGTCGGCGTCCTGGGCGTCGTAGAGCGGCAGCGCCGGGGAGTGCTTGGTGGCCTTGTACTTGTTGAGCAGCGCGGCCTCGCGTTCCTGCAGGAAAGCGCTGTCGCGCAAGATGATGTCGGCGACCGCCGCGGTGGCCGCGGTCGCGATGATCGGCCCGCGGAAGCCGTCGCGCACCAGCCGGGGCAGATACCCGGAGTGGTCGAGATGGGCGTGCGTGAGCACGACGGCGTCGACGCTGTCCGCATCAACCGGTAGCCGCTTCCAATTCTGCTCGCGCAGGTTCTTCACACCCTGGAACAGCCCGCAGTCCACCAGGATTCGCTGACCGCCGGCTTCCAGCAGATGCTTGGACCCGGTGACCGTGCTGGCCCCGCCCAGTGGGGTCAGCGTCAGGTCGGTTGGGTGATTTCGGTGCGTTTCGGGGCGTTCAGCGCCCCCTGGCGCACCGAAATCACCGGATGTGGGGGAGTGGGACTCGTTCACCGACTTCACCTTTCGCATCACGCAGCTTCGGGGCGGCCAAACCTTCGCGCAGCAGCCAGCGGGCCAGCTCCAACGTCTCGGCGATTTCGTCGTCGGAGATCCGTAAGCCATCGGGCTGCAAGCCCAGCGAGATCACGCCGTTCCAGGCGCCCCACAGGTAGTGCGTCAAACGCATCGAGTCCACCGGGCGGGCTTCGCCGGCCGCGACCGCCGCGTCGATCTGGGCGGCGAAGCGCTCCAGCAGCCCGCCGACCTGATCGCGGATCCGGGCCTCGGTGTCGACGTCGGCCGACAGCGGCTGGGTACCCGGGCTGCGGTTGGCCAGGAAGTGAAACGCGCCCGGATGCTCGAGGTGGAACCGCAGATAGGCGTCGCCGCCGGCCAGCACCCGCTGCAGTGGGCTGAGGTCAGGGGCTTCGCTGCGCGCCATGTACTCGGAGAACAGTTGCAGCGCGCGGTCGACCAGATGCAGGTACACCCCGCGTTTGCCGTCGAAGTGGGTGTAGATGGTGCCGACCGACACGTCGGCCAGCTCGGCGATGTCCTCGATGCGGGCGCCGTCGTAACCGTGCCGGCTGAATTCGACCTCGGCGGCGTCCAGGATCTGGCTGCTGGTGCGGGCGCGTCGGCGCTCGGCACGGGTACCGACGGCGGTGTCATCGACGGTCATCGAGCCAGCATAGAACTCGCAGATTAGAAGTCCGTTCATTTTCTGAATCTATTTACAACATGCCCGCTGGTCTGCAACGATCCGTAAATGCCCGCAGACGCCGAGGTGGTCATCGTCGGGAGCCGGTTGGCCGGCACGGCAGCCGCCATCGCCCTGGCCCGCCGCGGCCGTTCCGTGATTGCCGTGGACAGCGCGCAGTTCCCGTCCGACACTCTCTCGACGCACCTGCTGTTCCCGCCGCACTGGGCCGAACTGGAACGCCTCGGCGTGCGGCAGCGGGTGATCGCCGAACTCGGCCCGCCACTGCACACCCACGGCGGCGTCGGCGCGCCGGGCGTGCAGATCATCGGCCGCTACAACCCCTACGAGGGTCTGGACTACGGCTCCTGTGTACGCCGCCCCGGCCTGGACCAGATCCTGGTCGACGCCGCCCGCGCGGCCGGCGCCGAAATCCGGGAACGCACCCGGGTCACCGGCCTGTTGCACGACGACGACGGCCGCGTCGTCGGGGTGCGGGTCAAGCCGCGGCACGGCGACGCGGACAGCATCACCGCCAAACTGGTGATCGGCGCCGACGGGCGCAATTCCACGGTGGCCCGACTGGTCGGCGCCCGCGAGCACCACCATTGGGACAACGGCCGGATGATGGCCTACGCCTACTACCACGACGCGCACGCCGACCAGCGCACACTCGCCATGCAGTGGCGCACCGGCGATGACCTGGTCACGGTGTTCCCTTGTGACGGTGAACAACTCGTCGCGCTGTTGATGCCCCCGGTACGGCGCGCCGAGGAGTTCCGCGCCGACGCCGAAGCCGCGTTCGCCGCCGCGATCGAGCGGATCCTGCCGTTCGCGGCGCGGCTGGACGGCTGCACTCGGGAGGGCGCGATCCACATCTCGGTATCGCACCCGTCCTACTTCCGGCATTCGCACGGACCGGGCTGGGCGCTGGCCGGAGACGCCGGACATTTCAAGGATCCGGTTACCGCACAAGGTATTCGGGATGCACTGCGGTTCGGCCGGCTGCTCGGTGAGGCCGCCGCACCGTGCCTCGACGACCCCGTTGCGTTGGGTGCCGCGCTGCAAGCGTGGGAGCTCGACCGCGACGACCAGTGCGTGGCGATGTATCAGTGGGCCAACGGTTTGGGCTTGGGCGACGAGATCTCGCCCATCGAGTTCGCGGCCTATCGCTGGTTTGCCTCCGATCCCGCGCACGCCACCGAATTGGTCGACGTGTTCAGCCGCAAACGCCAACCCACCGAGGTGTTCACCCCGGCCCGGCTGGTGCGCTGGGTGGCCGCCGCGGTGCGCGATCCTGCGGTCGACAACCGGGCGCTGTGGCGCACGCTGCGCCGCGACATCAAACGGGAGGCGGCCCGTCAGGTCGAGGCGCGGATGTTCACGCGGCGACGGGCGGCCTCGGCGCGGGCGATGCCGGCGGTCAACCCGGACTTGTCACAGCGGCGCGCTAGCCTCAGCTCACACTGATCAACCTGGGGGAGAATCATGAAACGCGCCGCATTCGTCGTCGCCGCATCCGCGCTGGCCCTGACGGCCTGTAGTCCCGCCGAGACCGAGTCGCCGTCGACGGTGACCGTGCGTGAAACCGTCACCGAGACTCCGGCGCCGTCGTCGCCGGCTACGTCGTCGCCGGCTACGTCGTCGTCGGCACCGTCGTCGCCTGCTACGTCCACCGCCGCCCCGGCGGCCGAATCTTGGACCATGCCGAACCTGATCGGCAAGAACCTGCAGGACGCCCAGGACGCCATCCAACTGCTCACCAACGACAAGGTGTTCTTCAGCGGCTCTACCGACCTGACCGGACAGGGCCGCAACCAGATCCTGGACCGCAACTGGCAGGTGTGCACGTCCACACCGGCGGCGGGGGAGACCTTCACCGCCGACACTTCGATCGACTTCGGCGTGGTGCGCATCGACACCGAAAGCTGCCCTTAGACGGCCTGGCAACTAACCAGCAGAGCCGTGACTCATGGCGCAAACGATTCATCGCCGTCTCCACGTTCTGGAGGCAGCCGACTGGAAAGCCGGCATCATCACCCTGCTGGAGCCGGAGTCGGTGTATCGGCCCTGGCGCTATGCCTTCGGCGAGACCCGCCCCGGCCCTGTCCTTGCGGGAGCGGGCCACGGACTGGCCGGCGGTGATCTGCCGAGAATGTCGAGATTCGATGCACACCAAGAACTTCGACTCGTTCCTGGAATTCAAGTTCGCGCAGAACCCGCAGTGCCCGGGCTGTGACAGCCGACGCACCCAGCAGGTGGCCTACGGCATGCCCGCATTCCCGCGGTCCAGTCCACCGTGGATCTATTTCGCCGGATGCTGTGTGGCGGACCCGAACTGGCATTGCTCGGTGTGCTGGAGACGATGGTCGTAACAGGTGACATCGCGTGGAAGTGCGTGCAGCTGCCCGCTCGGCCACGAAGGGTCTCGCGGTGACGGCGTCAGGCCAAACCGCTGCCGCGTACCAGGGCCGCGCACAGTTCCGCGGCATCGGCGGCCACCTCGGCGGTGGGCCGGGTCGGATCGGCCAGCCAGTCGACGATGAGTTGGTTCACCCCACCGACGATGAACAACGCGCCGCGGCGCAACTCCCCGGGGCCCAGCTTGCTGTCGTCGAGCACATTGGGGGCCTGCTGCATCACCAGGTCGGCGATCATGTCCAGGATGTGTGCGCGGTGCTGGGTCAGGCCGGGCACGCTGCCGACATCACCGGTGGTGATCCGGTGCACGTGCGGGTCGGCGGCGATGATGTCCAAGAAGGCTTGCAGCGCGGCGCGCAGCTTGTCGGTCAGGCTGCCCGGATCGCCGACGCCGGCCGCCAGGGTGGCCTGCAGCAACTCGTCCCGCACCTCGTCGTAGACCGCGAACAGCAGCGCCTCGCGGTTGGGGAACTGCTCGTAGAAGTAGCGCGTGGTCAACCCGGCGGCGCTGCACACGCCGCGCACGGTCACCTCGGTGACCCCGGATTCCCCCCAGGTTTGGCGCGCGGCGGCCAGCAACTTGCGGCGGCGCTCGGCGCGCCGGTCGACGGCGCTGATCCCGCCGTAATCGCGCACCACTTTTGCGCGTCTCATTGACGGCAGCCTACCCTGGACCCTAATTTGGAACACATACGTGATCCAAAGGGACCCTGAAACGCGAGGACACCCGATGTCACCTGCCATTCCGGCACGTCATCCCGAGCGGCCCGTCTCGGTGCCCGCCGGTATCCAAGCATTCGCCAAGCTGCTGGCGGTGCGCGGCCCCGACCACCAACAGTGGCGCACGCTGGGCGAACAACTCATGGTCGGCGACGAACCGATGGATGCGCTGGTGACCTGGATGTGCGACACCGGTCTGAAGGCCACCCGGCCGCTGTTCGACCGCGCGCTGGTGCAGGGCATCGACAGCGTGCCGGACGCGCCGCCACCGCTGCGCGAGTTCTTCACCGCCATCGAGACCCCGCCGGACTGGGTCGACTTCGACAAGCTGGCGGTCGGGCAGCGTGCCATGCGCAAGGGTGGCGCCGACGGCATGTACATCGCGCGTGACGTCGCATTGCTGGGCGGCTACCAGTTCGCCGGCTTCAACAAGACGCTGCTGCGCACCGGTGCATTGGAGAAGGGCTCCAACGCCCGCTTCGCCGAGACGATGCAGTGGGCGATGGACGTCATCTCCGAAGGCGGCCTGGACCCGCGCGGCATCGGCTACCAATCCACCGTCCGGGTCCGGATGATCCACTCGCTGGTGCGTCGGCACGTCATGGCGATGCCGGACTGGAGCAACGACGAATGGGGTGTGCCGGTCAACCAGACCGACATGGCCGCGACCCTGGTCGGTGCCCTGATCGCACCGCCGGTGGGCGCGCTGGCGATGGGCATCCTGCCGGCGCCCGGCGAACTCGACGCGATGGCGCACCTGACCCGGTACGTGGGTTGGCTGATCGGGGTCCGCGACGAATGGTTGCCGCGCAGCTTCCGCGATTCGGTGCGGCTGCTGTACCACACCTCGGCCGCACTCTCGACGCCCGACGAGTCCACCCGGCAACTGTCGGTGCCGATGGCGGCCGACCCGCTGGCCTGGCATTACGACCGGCTGCCCGGAGTGCGCCGCCGACTGGCCTGGGCGCAGCACCTGTCGGTCACCGCGGCCTTCCTCGGGCCGCGCGCGATGCGCACCCTGGGCCTGCCGCCATACGTGCCGCCGTGGTATCCGGTGCTGCGGATCCCGGTCAACGCCGCGCGCAGCGTGGTCGCGATGCTGCGCGCCGACGGCGCCGACCGCGCAGCCGAGCGGGGTGCGCGCCAACAACGCGCGCTGCTGCGCACCATGATTGGCGACGACGACGCCCAGATCGGCGCCGCGGCCGCGCACATGAGCAGCGTCGCCTGACTGTCAGGGCGACACGCTACCCTCGGATGAGCCAACCGAGGGGGACTCAAACATGCAGCGCGCGTTCACGCTTGGCCCGACCGCACACCGGGCGGCGCCGAAGTGAGCATCACGGTCAACGAAACACCGCGACTGGCCAACGGCGCTGAACGCAAGGTCTGGCAGGCGCTGATCGACCAGCTCGAGCCGGGTGATCTGGTGATTCCCGGCAAGCGGGTCACCGATCACCTCAAGGACCACGAGGTGGACTTCTTCGTGGCCATCGAGGGTGCGGGCATCGTCTGCGTCGAGGTCAAGGGCGGTGAGGTCTGGCACGACGGTGAAAGCTGGTGGCAGCGCGGGCGCGGCAGCGAACGCAGGATGGACCCGGTGCGGCAAGCCCGCGAAGCCTGTTATGCACTGCGCAGCTTCATCGAGGCCGACCCGAGCTGGAGCCAGGGCCGGCTGCGTTGGGACCACGTCGTGGTGTTGCCGAACACCGACCTGGCCGACGAGTTCGCCCTGCCGGACTGCCCGCGCTGGAAGGTGATCGACCGCGACGATCTCTCCGAGATCGCCGCCAAACTGCGCTACATCCTGATCCGCCAAGAACTCGACCGGCCGTTGCTGACCAAGGACGGGATCGGCGAACTCGACGTCGCGTTGAGCGGCCGCGGCCTGCCGCAGCGCAGCGTGGTGGCCCGCGCGCTGGAAAACGAAGATGCCGCAGACATCCTCACCGAACACCAGTCGGTGATCCTGGACGCCATCCGGATGCTGAACCGGGTGGAGATCCGCGGCGGTGCCGGCAGCGGTAAGACCTTCCTGGCCACCGAGCAGGCCCGCCGGCTGGCCCGGCAAGGCCAACGGGTGGCATTGGTCTGTTATTCGCACGGTCTGGCCTCGTTCCTGGAACGGGTCACCGGGACCTGGAACCGCAGCCAACGCCCGGCCTACGTCGGCGAGTTCCACGACCTCGGCATGAAGTGGGGCGCCCCGGAAGGCCCGGACGAATCGTTGCGCACCGAGCAAACCGTGCAGTTTTGGGAACACGACCTGCCCTCCCAGATGGCCAATCTGGCAGCGCAATTGGAGCCCGGTCAGCGCTTCGACTCGATCGTGGTGGACGAAGCTCAGGACTTCGCCGACGCCTGGTGGGATCCGCTGCTGAGCGCGCTCAAGGACGAGGAGACCGGCGGGCTGTACGTCTTCACCGACGAAGGCCAACGGGTGTTCAACCGGCACGGCTCACCGCCGGTGCCGCTGGTTCCGCTGGTGCTCGACCACAACGTGCGCAACACCCGCCAGATCGCCAATGCGTTCCAGCCGCTGGTCGGCCAACCGATGCGCTTCCTCGGCGGCGAAGGCCCAGCGGTCAAGTATGTGCCGTGCACACCCGAGCAGGCCTTGGAAGCCGGTGACGACGAGATCGAGCTGCTGCTGGAGCAGGGCTGGCGTCCCGAAGACGTCGCGTTGTTGACCACCGGCAGCCGCCATCCCGAACAACGCGAACGGCAAGCCGCCGGAAACGCGTCGTACTGGGACAGTTTTTGGGATGCCGAGCAGGTGTTCTATGGACATGTGTTGGGGTTCAAGGGATTGGAACGACGCGCGGTGGTGCTGGTGGTCAACGAGACCTCGGCCTTCGATCGGTCCCGGGAACGGCTCTACGTCGGATTGTCCCGCGCGCGCGACCAACTCGTGGTGTGCGGGGACCCGCAGTTCCTGCGCGAGGTCGGCGGCCCGGACCTGGCCCGCCGGCTCAACATCGCCGATTAGAGCAGCGGGCCGTGTGCCGCCTAGTGTGCCTGCAACTAACCCGTGGCGTTGGTATAGCTTGCTTCCATCGCGCTGTACCGGGAGTTGGGGAGGGTTCGCGTGGGCGCTGGCAGTGATCGATGGGCAAGTTCGGGTGAGTATGAGGGGACCGGAGCACCGGTGCCGCCACCCGGTGCGCATACCGGGCGTCCCGCTGACGCCCCGGCCCGGCCGGTGCAGCGCTCCTGGCTGGTCCGGTTGCGCTGGCCCGCGCTGGTGATCGGTCTGCTGTTGCTGGGCGGAGGGCTCACCTACCTGTTGGTGCCGCCGACGATCGTCGCCGAGCAAGCCATCACCGTCGACCCGGCCGAGGTGCTCGCGGCCCAGGACCGGGAAGCCCAGCCGATGCCCTCGGTGCTCGGGCTGAACCGCGATGTCGCCCAGACGGCGCTGTCCGACGCCGGGCTCGGCGCGCTGCAGGTGACCTTCAAGGAACAGCCCGCGGCCGGGCCGACAGCGATGGTGGTGGGCCAGAGCCCTTCGGCGGGAACCGCTCCTGTGGAGTCCATCGAGTTGACGATATCCACCGCAGCGCCAATGCCTGATGTGATCGGCAAGCCGCTCAACGACGCACGCACCGAACTCGAGCAGCTGGGAGCGGTGGTGGAGATCGTTCCGCAGTTCAACCCGTCGGTGCCCAAGAATCAGATCACCGATGTGACGCCGAAACCCGGTGAGACGGTGCCCACCGTGGTGTCGGTGGTGGTTGGTGATCCCGGCGACGCGTTGACGTTGGCTGCGGTGGACTCGGTGGACGACTCCAACTGCCGCACCACCGATGGGGTCAGCGTCAACGGCACCGTCGTCGGTGACAGCATCGCGTGCAGCTCGGGTTCCAAGGTGGCGTTCGCGGAGTACGCGCTGGCCCGTAACGCTGCGGCCTTCGAGGCGCTGGTCGGCACCGATGACCGCGGCCGGACCGGGGCGGCGCGGGTCGTGGTGTTCGGCGATGGTCGCGAATTGGCCGCGGCCGACGTGTGGTTGGGCCAGTCGGCGCCGATCCGTGCCGACCTCAACGGCGTGATGCGGATGCGCATCGAAGTCACCACCGCAGATACCAAGCAGAACCCGACGGTGGTCCTCGGTGACGCCAAGCTGCTCGGCTTGCCCGAAGGCCTTGATGCGATCGCGGCGCAATGATGCGGCGGTCGTGGTGCCTGGCGCTTACGTTGGGCCTGGTGTTGCAACTGGCAGGTGCCCCCGGATGGCTGATGGCTCCGGCGGCTGCCGAACCGGGTCCAGTGTCGGCCAACGATGCCTACAACCCGACCATCGTCGTCCTCGACACCTCCGATTCGATGTCCGAGCGGGACTCGTCGGGCACCCCGCGCATCGTGGGTGCCCGCGCCGCGGTGCTCGGCTTGGTCGACGCGCTGCCGCCGCAGAGTCAGTTCGCGCTGATCGCCTATCCGGGCAACGGTGCCCGCCAGGTCAACGGCTGCTCCGAGGGCAAGACCGAGGTGAAACTCGGACCGTTGGATCAGGCCACCGCGGCTGCGGCGGTGCGTCGCCTGACACCCGATGGACAGACCCCGACCGGGCCGGCGCTACGGCACGCCGCCCGGCTGATCCAGGGCAGCGCCACCCAGCGTGGCACCGTCGTGCTGGTCAGTGACGGCGAATCCAACTGCGGTGACACCGATGTCTGCGAGGTGGCCAAGGAGCTGTCCGGACAGGGCATCGAGATCCGGGTCAACACCGTCGGGTTCCAGATCAGCGAGGAAGGCGCCGCCGAACTGACCTGCGTGTCCAACGCCACTGGTGGCCGTTACGTGGACGCCGACGACAGCGACGAGCTCGAAGACGTCATCGAAGAGCAAAGCGGGGCACGACTGACCTTGGATGCTGCTGTGCCGCAGCGGCTCCCGGTAGTGAGCGGGACCGGCGCCGATGGGCCCAAGGTGGTGCTGACGGTCGCCAACGAGGGCCGACGCACCGCCACCGATGTTCGGGTGTCGCTGGACTTCCGCGGCTACGAGGACAAGCGGCCGGGTGCGTTGTTGGTGCCCAGGCCGGTCCGGTTCCTGGGCAACCTCGAACCCAAGCAGTCCCGTCGGGTCGAGATCACGGTGCGACCCGACGCCGGCCAGCTGGGCAAGAAGTTCACCGTGGTCGCTGCAGCGACGGCAACCAATGCCAAACCAGCGTACCGGGACGCGGTGACCCAAACGGTGGAGCCGACCCTGGACGGGCTGTTGTCCGGGGTGCAGCAGTTGGTGGTACTCGGCGACTCGTACTCGTCGGGTGAAGGCATCGGGAACTACCTGTCCGGTACCAAGGATGAGCCGAACGGCAACAAGTGCCACCGCTCCGCGGCTGCCTACGGTAAGAAGCTGCTCGCCGACGCTGAGTTGATCGCGTGTTCCGGTGCGGTCACCGCGCACTTCTATGAGCAGCAGCACTCCGGAAGCCAGAAGATGGCGCCGCAACTCAAGGAGCTGAGGCGGGTGGCGGTCTCCAATGATTCACCGGATGCGGTGCTGCTCAGCATCGGCGGTAACGACGCAGGATTCGGTGACTACGTGGCAATGTGCACCCTTGGGATGGCCGGCCAAACCTGCACCTGGGACGGCGCGGTCGAAGAAGCGAAGATGCGCGAAGGCGCGGCCGCCCGAGTGGCTGGGATCGCCGACAGCCTGCGCCGGGTCTACCGCGACGTCAACCGTGCGGTCAACGATCCGATCGCTCGGGCCAAGCGGGACGGCCGCTTCGCGCCGATCGTCGTGGTGCCCTATCCGCGGATCTTGCCGGCGACGCAGTCCGGTGCGGCCGCCGGCGGTGGCTGCCAGATCGGCATCAACGCCAATGAAGTTGCGTTCTTCAACGACTTCCTCGACATGCTGAACCTGGAGATCATGGCCGCGGTGGGAAACCTGCGCTCGCAAGACATTCCGATCTATGTGGCCTCCGATGTGATCCCGGCCTTTCAGCCCAACCACACCATCTGTGATGTGCCGGACAACTACGCCACCTACAACAAAGACGCGCTTGACGTCTTGAATCCGGAGCAGTTGCATCCGAATGCCGAAGGTCACGCCGCGATGAAGCGGGCGATTTCGGTGTGGGCGGCCAATCAGGTGATGCTGCCCGATCCGACCGCTGACACCTGGGTCGCGATCGACGCCAAGAAGCTCGACCCGTTCACCACGATGGTGGCCAACGCCACGCTGAGTCCGCTGGACCTGTATCTGGTTGGCGGCCAAGCGCGGATCGACGCCGACGGTTTTGCGCCGTCATCGACGGTGGTGTTCCGGCTGGACTCCACACCGCGGGTACTCGGCAGTGCCACGGTCGGCGAAGACGGGTCGATTCAAAGTGCCGTGCCGCTACCGGGCGACATCCGGGCAGGTACGCACCATTTGCACGTTCTGGGCATGGCCCCGGATGGTTCGTTCCGTGACATCAGCACTCCGGTGCGGCTGTTGCCGTCACACACCTTCGGCGCCTTGATCGGCATTCTCGTCGGTTTCATCGCGGTGGGCCTGAGCCTGATCGGTATGCGGCGCAACCGGATTGGTAAGAACTGAGCCGGTCAGCTAGAGGCCGCGCGGCGCCGGTGCCAGCGCTGGTGATCCCAGCGCCGCACACCGATCGCGCCGATGACGGCGATCGTCAGCGCGGCGATCATCCCGGCCACCGGCCATCCGCCGTTCCACAACCAGCCTTGGTAGTTCCATTGCGGCGTGAACCGCAGTAGGGCGAACAGCCAGCAGAACAGGGTCCCGCCCAGCACTGCGGCTGCGGAGTAGCCCAGCCGGATCGGGTTGATCAGTGTTGCGGCCCGTGCCGTGCCGCGCTGCCAGGACGTCGGTCCCGCCGCGACCGGGTGCGGCTGCAACGGCGGTAGAACTGGTGCCGACGGTATGGCGGCCGACGGGCCGGCGGGTGGCGGTGGCGCGGCGATCCGGGCAGTCGCCGACGGCTCCGCCGGGTGCACGGGGGGCCGGATGATGCGTGCGGTGGCCGACGGGTCGGCAGCGGACCGCGGGATCCGGGTGGTCGCGGCGGGGTCGGCGTCGAGTCCGGGCGCACGGAGGCGGATCTGCGCGGTTGCCGCAGTGTCCACCGGTTTGGCGTCGCTCCAGAACTGCCAGCCCGGCGGGGCCGGCGGCCAGGATGGATCAGGTGTCCAGTCGGGTCCGGGCTCCCAGCCCGGCGGCGGAGTGGGCCAGTTGGGTGGCGGGTGGAACGGCACGCACGTATCTTCGGTCAGCGGTCGCTGCGCTGGCAATCCGGTTCGGCCGGCTTGGTGGGCCAGGCGCACACATCCAGGTAGGTGTTCTGGTCGTAGCCACCGCCGTCGAACACGCCGTAGGCCTGGCCATGGGTGCCGGTGTAGGTGGCCCCGCCACCGCGTTCACCGCCGGAGCGGATGATCGTGGTGACAACCCAACCTTGACCCTGCAACGCGGACTTGTAGGCGTCCATCACCTCGGTGGGAGCGCCGCTGACCTGGTAGTGCAGGTGGATGCCGGCATCGGAGATGTCATCCGGGCCGTGCGTCTGCTGGGTGTCCGCCGGCGTCGGGATCAAACCCTGCAGGGCCTCCCGGTCGGGTGGGTTCGCCGTGGTGGCCTGGCCGGTGGTGGCCGGACTGGCCGCCGGCGGGGTGGCGGCCGGCAACGTCGTTGTATCGGAGTCCTCGGTGCCGGTGCTGCAGCCGGCTGCGGCCAGGCCCAAAACCAGGAACGCGGCCGCCAGGGCAGTGCTGGGTCGTGTCATCGAATTCCCCCCGTTTCTCCTGGTCGCACGCTACCGCTCAACCCGTGCTGAGATCGGGTTTCGGACCGGAAACCGGGGCCTGCTGTGCAGGCGTCGACATGACCCCCCTAGCGTGGGTGAGATCACCGCGACAGCGGCGCCCGGCACCTGGTAATTCGCCGGAGCCTCGGCAATGCTGGGCATGTGCACAGCAGCACGCAATGAAGGTGGAGGTGCCATGACTGCACAACCCGACCGCGACCCCGACGACGTCACCGCCGAGGCCCTGGACGCCATCGCGGATGCCCTCGATGCGCTGGACACCATGGAAGACCCGGCCGAGGAAGCCTCGGCTGCGGGCCGCTCGCGCGGGCCGCGCCTGCCCGGCGTCGACCGGGTGCAGGGCGCCTTGGCTCCGCTGACCCGCACCGGCCGCTACTACGCCGGGGCCTGGCGCAACTACCTCGACCGCAAGCCGGGCGAGTTGCCGGTGACCCGGCCGACGCCGGCCCTGCTCGCGCATGCGCTGCGCGACGAGGCGGTGCTGCTCGGGTTGCGGGCCCGCCGCCCGCTGAGCAAGGGCGAGGAGTTCGAGCGGATCGACAGCGAGGTGCGCGCGGCGCTGGACTACTACGGCGAGAAGGGCTGGCTCGACGACCCGGAGCAGTTCTTCGCGCCACCCAAACCGCTGACCGATCTCACCATCCACAAGGTGCACAAGCTCAACCGCAGCTATGAGCGGTTCGTCTTCGACAGCGGATACGCCCCTGATCCCGACGAGCCCGGAGCCGAACGCTGGCAGGGTTACTCCGCCAACCAGCAGGTCTACGGTCTGATGCTGCGGCACCGCGAACCCCGGCCCTGGCTGGTGTGTGTGCATGGCACCGAAATGGGCCGCGCCGGAGTCGATCTCGCGCTCTTCCGGGCCTGGCATCTGCACGAGGACTTCGGGCTCAACGTGCTGCTGCCGGTGCTGCCGCAGCACGGGCCGCGCGGTCGCGGCCTGCCCAAGGGCAAGGCCTTCCCGGGCGAGGAGATCCTCGACGACGTGCACTTCGCCGCCCAGGCCGTCTCCGATGTGCGCCAGGTGTTGTCCTGGATCCGCGCGCAGGACCCAGACGCCCGGATCGGTCTCAACGGCATCTCGATGGGCGGCTATGTCGCGGCCCTGGTGGCCAGCCTCGAAGAGGACCTGACCTGCGCGATCCTCGGTGTGCCGGTGGCCGACCTGATCGACGTGCTGGGCCGGCACGCCGGGTTCCGGGAGGACGACCCGCGGCAAGCCACCATGACGCTGGCCGCGCCGCTGGGCCGGATGATCTCGCCGCTGTCGCTGCAGCCCAAGGTGCCGCCGCAAGGCCGGTTCATCTACGGCGGCGTGGCCGACCGCGTGGTGCATCCGCGCGACCAGGTGGTGCGGTTGTGGGAGCACTGGGGTAAACCCGAAATCGTCTGGTATCCAGGCGGACACGCCGGTTTCTTCACCGCGCGTCCGGTGCAGCGGTTCATCGACGCCGCAATCGTGCAGTCCGGGCTGGTGGACCAGAAGGTCTGAGCCCGCGCGGCCGCTGGGCGGGTTCGGGCCGACGCCCAGGCGTGGTGGCCAAAGGTCCCTGACTGAGGTGCCTTTGAGCTGCCGACGCAGCCCGGCCGGCGAACTAGGGTCGAGTCGGGCAGAAGGGAGCCGCCATGACCGTCTCGACCGAGCACGCCGTCGTCGTCGCCGTCGACGGATCGGAGTCGTCGAACGCAGCGGTCGGGTGGGCCGCCCGCACCGCGGAACTGCGCAGCGCTCCGCTGGTCGTGGTGCACGTGAACCCGGAACCCAAGTCGGCGCTGGGCATCAACGTCGTCCGCCCACCCGCTGTGTGGCGGTCGCTGGAAGCCACCCAGAAGCAGGTGCTGGCCGAAAGCCGCGCGCTGGCCGAACAGGCCGCCACACCGCCAGAGCTCAAGGTGTTGGGTCTGACCGACGATGTGGTGCCCGCCCTGGTGCGGATTTCCGAGGACGCCGACCTGCTGGTGGTGGGTTCGCGCGGGCAGAGCCTGATCCCGCGCCGGCTGCTGGGCTCGGTGAGTTCCGGTCTGGCGCAGCACGGCAAGTGTCCGGTCGCGATCATCCACGACGAGCAGCGCGGCACCCCCGAGCACATGGCGCGGCTGGCGGTGGTGGTCGGCATCGACGGCTCACCAGCCTCCGAAGCCGCCACCGCGGTGGCGTTCGATGAGGCATCGCGGCGCGGGGTGGAACTCATTGCGCTGCACGCCTGGTCCGATCACGTCAGCCTGGGGCTGCCCGGCGGCGAGTGGGAGGACATGCACCCCAAGGCGTCGGCGGCCCTGGCCGAGCGGCTCGCGGGCTGGCAGGAGCGCTACCCGGATGTGGTGGTGCGCCGCGAGGTGGTCCCGGACCGTCCGGCCCGTCGCCTCATCACGCACTCGCAGAACGCACAACTGGTGGTGGTGGGCAGCCGCGGCCGCGGGGGGTTCAGCGGCATGCTGCTCGGCTCGGTCAGTTCCGCGGTCATCGAAGCCGCGCATTGCCCGGTGATCGTGGCCCGCCCGACCTGAGCGGTGTCGGGCCGGTTGGGTGCGGCGACCCGGTCGAAGTGGTACGCAAGCTGAAGGCCGAAACCGACGGCAACCTGGAACTGGCCGGCGCGACGTTGGCCGCACCCGTCGTGCGCGCCGGGCTGGTGGATGAATACCGGATGGTGATCGCCCCCACTGCGGTGGGCGGTGGCACCACCTTCTTCCCGACCCTGCCGTCCTGGATCTCATTGCGTTTGTTGGAGAACCGCACCTTTCCGGGGGGCACGGTGCTGCTGCGCTACGCGGCGAACCGCGACTGATCGGGTGCCGGACGGGCGGACGCGGCTCCGGCCCCGGTCCTCACTGGGCCGTGTCGGTCTTGGAATGACCGGCGCGCCAACGACGATAGCCGTGCCGCGCCACGAACGCGCCGGCGATCGCGGTCACGCACCACACCCCGATCGCGGTGTACGCCAACGGCGCCGAGTAGTCGCCGATCGATGCGCCCAGCGCGGTGTAAACGAAGGCGCGCGGCACCGAACCGATGAACGCCCCGACGGCCATCTGCCACCACGGCACACCGAATGCGCCAAAGGCATAGGACGCCATGGCATCTGAGATGCCCGGCACGAAACGCTGCCCGACCACGGCCCACAGCCCGCCGCGCTCGATCATGGCGTCGAGCCGGTCGGCGCGTTGCGCACCGAGTAATCCGCGGGCGCTTTCCCGTCCGGCACGCCGGCCCAGCAGGCTGGCGACGACGGCGGTGCCGACGGTCGCACCCAGGGTCACGAAGGTGCCCAAGATCGGGCCGAACAGCAGGCCGCTGCCGGCGGCCAGGATCGGGCCGGGCACGAAGATCGCGCCGAGTGCGGCCGACACCGGGATGTACAGCAGCGGCGCCGCGGGCCCGGCCGCGGCCACCACGGAGCGGATCGCCTCGATGTCGATCACCCGGCGCACCGCCACCAGGTAGAACATCACGACCAAGAACAGCGCGAAGATACCCAACCGGGCCAGGTGGGTGCGGCGCGACTCGGCGTCGGCGACGGCAGAAAGGTCGACGACGTCGGGGTCCGGGACGTCGGCAGCGTCTGGTGCAGGGGAGTCGGACTGTTCGGCCGGCAGATCGGATTCGCTCATGTCATGGCCAGCCTAAGCTCGCTCCGATGGCCGAGCATGATCAAGTCCGCTGGGATGGCGAGTACGCCGACCGCGCGCCGCTGGATCCTGCGCAGCTAGGGCCGCCGGCCGAGTTCGCCGCCGTCGAGCAGATGTTCCCCGACTCGGGACGCGCGCTGGATCTGGCCTGTGGGCCGGGCCGCGGCGCGCTGTGGCTGGCCCGACGCGGTCTCGACGTCGTGGGCATCGACATCTCACCGGTCGCGATCGCCCAGGCCCGGGCCGCGACCCCGACGGAGCTGAGGCCGCGCTGCCGGTTCGAGGTGGCCGACCTGGATCACGGGCTGCCGCCCGGTCCGCCGGTCGACGTGCTGCTGTGCCTGAGGTTCCGGGACCCGCGACTGGACCGCGCCATCATCGACCGGCTGGCCCCCGGTGGTCTGTTGGCCATCACCGCGCTCAGCGAAGTGGGCGCGGCCCCCGGCCGGTTCCGGGTCACCGCCGGCGAGTTGCCGCGGGCCTTTGCCGAACTGCAGAGCATCCAGGCCGGCGAGGCGGACGGCCTGGCCTGGCTGCTGGCGCGCAAGAACGGCTGATCAGGCCCGGGTGGCGGCGCCGGTCGCGGCGGTCAACGCACGGGTCAGCGACAACAGCGCGGGCACCGACTGCTGCAGCATCGCCAGCTGATCGGCCGGCAACTCATTCAGCGCGGCCGACACCGTGGCCGCGATGGCGTCCTCGATGGCGTCGCGCTCGGCGAGCGCCTTGGCGGTCGGTCGCAGCAGCGACACCCGCCGATCCCGCTCGTCCGGGCGCTTGTCCACCAGGCCGCGCTGCAGCAACGAGCGCACCGTCGCGCTGACATTGCTGGGCTGCATCGAGAGCCGTTCGGCCACCTCGGACACATTGACGTCGGGATGCTCGATCACTGCCCGCAGCACCGTGAGCTCGGAGGTCGGCAGCGGCTCCACCCCGACCTGCGCCGGCCCGAACCGGGCCACTCGCCAGGACACGTCGTGCAGCACCAGCGCGAGTTCGCGCAGGGGATCGTCGGCGGGTGAGATTTCGGCCACAAAAGACATCATATACCTATGGGAAGATATGTATACTCACATAGGTAATTTAGGGCGCGGTCGGACGACCGGCTCGGCGGGGTCCCGCAGGCAGGGCGGCGCGAATGCCCCCGCGGACTGGAATGAAGAGGCCTATGACATTCGGTGGTGCACGCCCGGCGACGACGACGCCCTCGGTTCCGTTGGTTCTGGTGTTGGCGTTGTTGTCGGCGGTGACGCCGTTCTCGGTCGACATGTACATGTCGGCGTTCCCGAGCATGGCGACCGAGTTCGGCACCTCGGCCTCGATGGTGCAGCTGACCCTGACCACCTTCCTGATCGGTCTGGCGGTCGGGCAGCTGCTGATCGGTCAGGTCTCCGACCGGCTGGGTCGGCGTGGTCCGTTGCTGGTCGGCATCGCGGTCTGTTTGATCGCCAGCCTGCTGTGTGCGATCAGCCCCAGCGTGGAGATCCTGATCGGGCTGCGCTTCGTGCAGGGCTTCGCCGGCGCCGCCGGCATCGTGATCGCCCGCGCGATCATCGCCGACCGCACCCAGGGTGCCCAGGCCGCACAGCTGTTCTCGCTGATGATGGTGATCGGTGTGCTGGCGCCCATCCTGGCGCCGGTGTGCGGCGGGTTGGTGGTGACCGGCTTCGGTTGGCGCGCAGTGTTCGTCGCGCTGGCCGTGCTGAACCTGGCGATGCTGGTGGCCGCCTACTTCCTGGCTGCGGAATCGCTGCCGGTCGAGAACCGGCTGCCCAGCGGTATGCAGGCCTTCGTCGGCAGCGTGAAATCGGTGCTCGGCAACCGCTATTTCGTCGGCTACACGCTGGTGCTGGCGCTGGTGTCCTCGGCGCTGTTCTCCTACATCTCGGCTTCACCGTTCGTGCTGCAGAACGTGATCGGCTTCACCCCGCTGGCCTACTCGCTGACCTTCGGCGCCTGCGCGCTGGCGGTCGCGGTCTCCGGGGCGCTGTCGGCCCGTCTGGTCAAGCGGGTCTCGCCGCCCCGGCTGCTGCACTTCGGCCTGGCTGCCATGCTGATCGACACCGCGCTGATGCTGCTGACCGTGACCGTCGGCGGGACGGTGGCCTGGGCGACCATCGCGCTGATGGCCGGGTTCATGGGTTCGATGGGCTTCGTGATGGCCAACGCCACCACGCTGGCGCTCGGCGAGGTCGGCCACGCCGCCGGAACCGGTTCGGCCGTCATGGGATTCGGCCAGTACGGCCTGGCCGCACTGGCCTCCCCGCTGGTCGGTCTGGGCGGCGAGCACACCGCGGTGCCGATGGGCGCGATGATGTTCGGCTGCGCGGCCCTGGCGACGATCACCCTGCTGGTGTTGACCCGCGGACATGACCCGTTCGCCTATCAGCCCGCGGCCGAGGCCGACGTGCTGCCGGAACCGGTTGCCGTCAGCTGACCCTAGCTTTTCCATCTCACGGGTTCCGTGAGCCGCTCAATCAGATTGAGGAAATCCATGCCCTACTCAGTAGGGGTCGACATCGGTGGCACCTTCACCGACGCCGTCCTGCTCGACGACAACGGCACCGCGCGTCTGCTCAAGACGCCCACCACACCGCACGACCCGTCCGAGGGCGTCAACAACGCGCTCGCGCTGGCCGAACGCGAACTCGGTCTGGAGCCGGGTGAAATCCTGTGCCAGGTCGACTATTTCGGTCTGGGCACCACCGTGGCGACCAACGCGCTGATCGAACGCAAGGGCGTCAAGACCGGCATCATTACCACCAAGGGCTTCTGCGGTGATGAGCGATCTGCACGTCTCCGCGGAGATCTCCGACCCGATGCACTCGGCCACCTGGACCGGTGCGGTCGACGCGTTCGACCCGGCCCGGATCACGGCGAACTTCGCCGAGCTGGAAGCCACCGTCACCAAGGAGTTGTTGGAAGGAGGTGCGGCCGCCACCCAGATCAGCATCGCGCGTTTCGCCGACATCCGGTTCCGGATGCAGAGCAAGACCCTGGGCGTGGAAGTCGAACCGGGCGAGCTGGATTCGTCCTCGATCGGCCGGCTGCTGGCCGCCTTCGAGCAGCAGTTCGTCGAACTGTACGGCGAAGAGGCGCTGTTCCTGGGCGCCGGTGTGGAGATCGTCTCACTGCGGGTGGCCGCGCTCGGCGCGCTGGACAAACCGCGGGTCAACCATGTGCTGCCGGCCGGTGCCGGAAGCGGTCCGGACCCGGCGGCCCGACCGATCTACCTGGGCCGTGAGCGCGGTGTGGCGATGGCCGAGGTGGTGCGCGGCACGTCGCTGCGCCCCGGCGATCACCTGATCGGGCCCGCCGTCATCGAACACCCGGGTACCACGATCTTCGTCGGACCCGACCAGATCGCGCACATCGACGAACTCGAGAACACCGTCATCCGCAGCCAGGAGGCGCACGCATGAACACCCTGATCGACAACGAAATCGACGTCGTCACCTACGAAGTGGTGCGCAACCGGCTCACCGCGATCGTCGCGCAGCAGTCCGCGGTACTCAAGAACGTCTCCGGCTCACCGCTGGTGACCGAGGCCAACGACTGCAACACCGGGGTCTATTTGGCCAACGGCGAAGTGGTGGCGATGGGGCCGCACAACATGTTTCACTCCGGCTCGATGGAAACCGTGGTGGCCCACATCATCGCCGACTGCACCGACACCATCGGGATCAACGAGGGCGATGTGTTCATCACCAACGACCCGTACAAGGGCGCGTTGCACATGCCCGACGTCACCATGCTCGAACCGGTGTTCCACGACGGCGAGCGGATCGGCTGGGTCGGTTCGTGCGCGCATGTGCTCGACATCGGGGGCATGACCCCGTCCAGTTGGTCGCCCACCGCCCGCGAGATCTACCAGGAGGGCCTGATCCTGCCGCCCACCAAGATCATCGAGGCCGGCCGCACCCGCCACGACGTGTGGAACCTGATCCTGGCCGCCTCCCGGCTGCCGGCCAACCTCGGCCTGGACCTCAAGGCCATGATCGCGGCCAACACACACGCCAAGCGGGCGCTGCTGCGGCTGGTCGACCGCTACGGCGCGGCCACCGTGGGCGCCACCGCGATGGTGCTCAACACCGCCAGCGCGGCGATGTCGCAGTTGGCCGGCGCCGACCAGGTGTTGCGTCCGGAAGCCAGGGCCGGTACCACCGGCGGGTTGCTGGTGTGCCACATCGCCGGGCGCAACCAGTACGGCGAACCGTACGGCGGCGCGATCACCGAGGTGCTGGCCGGCGGCGGCGGTGCGCATTCCGGGCGCAACGGCGTGGACTATCGCGGCCCGGGGGAGATCCTGACCGCGCAGTTCAACAACGTCGAGGGTGAGGAGTCGGTGTTCCCGGTGCTCTACCTGGGTCGCTACGCCAGCCTCGACGGGGGCGGCGCGGGCCGCCGGCACGGCGGCGTGTCGACGGCGTCGACCTGGACGCTGCACGGCACTGACGCCATGCACGCGGTGATGGCCGGGCATTCGATGTCGATGCCGTCGTCCTACGGTGCGCACGGCGGCCTACCCGGATCGACGCATCAGCTCACCATCGTGCGCGGCTCCGATCTGCAGTCCCGGCTAGCAGAAGGTGAAAACCCGGTGCGGGCAACCGATCTGGCCGGTGAACGCGAAGTGTTCACCGGATCCCCGGGTGAACTCACGCTGCGGGCCGGCGACGTCGTGGACTGGAGCTTTCACGGCGGCGGCGGCTGGGGCGACGCCCTGGACGCCGACGTCGACGACGTCGTGGCCGCGGTGCGGGCCGGCCGGATCAGCCCCGAAGGGGCCGAGAAGTTCTACCGGGTCGTGCTCGCCGACGGTGCGGCCGACGTGGCCGCGACCGAGGCGGCGCGGGCCGCCGCGCGCGCCGAGCGGCGAGCCTGGCCGCGGTCGGGCGCCGGGCCGCTGCGGCGGATCAGCTTGCCGGAGAACATCCGTACCGTCGGCGATCACCTGCTGCTGGTGCACGACGGTGCGACCGCGATATTCGCCTGTGACTGCGGCACCGTGCTGGCGCCGGCCACCGAGAACTGGAAGACCCAGGCCTGCTCGGCTGAGCTGAGCGCGCAGGATCTGGGCGCCAAGGTGCGCCTGCATCCGGAACTGCGCGCCGACGGGTACGCCTGCCCGGGCTGCGGGGCGCTGCTGTCGGTCGAGGTGCGCGCCCGCGTCGATGCTCCGCTGCGCGACTTCGAACCGGTGTGACGGCCGGCTGGTTCAGGCCTGCTGCCGGTGCAGGAAGCCGTGCAGCGTGGCCTGGACCAGCTCGTCGACGATCGCGTCGCGCGGCGGCGGGGTGCTGCCGTAGAACGTCGAACGCAGCACCACCATGCCCACGATCATCGACACCGTGGAGTGCGCGGGCAGCTCGGACTCCTGGCCGGACATGCCGCGCAACCGCATGCCTTCGGCGCTGATCTGACCCAGCACGTTGAGCGCGCGCCGGATGTCGGCGATGCCGGCGTCCTCGATCTCCTGCTCGGACAAGCCGTCGGCGGCGGCCAGCGTGGACAGCAGACCGCGATGTTCGAGCAGTACGTCGTAGAGCTGGCCGACGAACTGGCGGGCCAGGTCCTCTTCCTTGGTCTGTTCGGGCACCACGGTCTGCCAGGTCATGCCGAACTCGTCGACGAAGCTGGTGAACGGCACCACCAGGGCTTCCCGGAACAGGCCGGCCTTGGACCCGAAATGCCGGAACAGCAGATGTTCGGTGACGCCGGCGGCTTCGGCGATTTCCCGGGTGGTGGTGCTGCGGTAGTCCTGCCGGGCGAACAGCGTGCGGGCGGCCTCGAGCAGCAGCGCGCGGGCCGCGCCGCGGGGGCGGCGGGTCGTGCTGGTCGGCGGCACCTGAACATTCACCCCCTGGCAGTAGTTGACGAAGCCACGATAGTCGTCTTTGATCGACTCTTAAGGTAGTACGCACTATCATAGCGGGCGGGTTTCCGTCGTGGCTTGGGCCGTGGGGACCCCGCGGTCGTGCGACCTGAGAGGAGCAGCGGTGAGCAAGCAGACCGTCGAGCCGGCCTATTACGACCCGTTCGACCACGCCATCGACGACGATCCGTACCCGATCTGGGCGCGGCTGCGGGTCGAGGCGCCGCTGTACTACAACGACAAGCACGATTTCTGGGCGCTGAGCCGCTACGACGACGTGGTGGTGACGCTGCCGGACTGGCAGACCTACCGCTCGGGCCGCGGTACCACGCTGGACATCCTGCGCAGCGGGATCGAGGTGCCGCCCGGCATCCTGCTGTTCGAGGATCCGCCGCTGCACGACCTGCACCGCAGGCTGCTGTCGCGGGTGTTCACCCCGCGCCGGATGGAGGCCGTGGAGGGCATGGTGCGCGACTTCTGCGTCCGCGAACTCGACCCGCTGCGCGACCGGGACGGGTTCGACTTCGTCGCCGACCTGGGTGCGATGATGCCGATGCGCACCATCGGCTACCTGCTCGGCATCCCGGAATCCGAACAGGAGAGCATCCGGGACCGCAACGACGAGCGGATCACGTTGGAGGAGACCCCGACCGATCTGAGCCCGACCATCTTCCAGGACACCATCGCGATGTTCGCCGAGTACATCGAGTGGCGGGCCGACCACCCGTCTGACGATCTGATGACCGAGCTGTTGAACGCCGAGGTCGAAGAACCCGACGGGTCCACCCGTCGACTGGACCGCACCGAGGTGCTGGCCTACACCGCGATGATCGCCGGCGCCGGCAACGAGACCACCGCGCGGTTGATCGGGTCGATGGGGCAGTGGCTGGGCGAAAACCCGGATCAACGGCACGAATTGGTGGCCGACCCGTCGCTGATCCCGGGTGCGGTCGAGGAGACGCTGCGCTACGACACCCCGTCGCCGGTGCAGGCCCGCTATGTGGCCCGCGATGTGCAGCTGTACGGTCAGACCGTGCCCGAGGGCTCACACATGTTGCTGCTCAACGGATCTGCCAACCGCGACGAATCCCGGTACCCGGACCCGGACCGCTTCGACATCCACCGCAACGCCGGCCATCTGAGCTTCGGCAAGGGCGTGCACTTCTGTCTGGGCTCGGCGCTGGCCCGGCTGGAAGCCCGGGTGGCGTTCGAGGAGGTGCTCAAGCGGTGGTCGGACTGGGAGGTCGACTACGCCAACGTGCACCGCGGCTACACCTCGAGTGTGCGCGGCTGGGCCCGGCTACCGGTCAAGACCGGCTAGCGCCTGCGGTGCATGCCGTTTTCGGTCCCCGCACGGCTTGCGTTTCCAGTCCCCGCATCGCTCGCGTTTGCGGTCCGCACCGCTCGCGTTTCCAGTCCCCGCACCGCTCGCGCTCAACCATTTTGCTCGCGCTTATTTAATTCAATAAGCGGGAGCAAAATGGTTGAGCCGGAAGCAAACCGGACGGCCGTCCAGCAGGAAAACCGCTGACCGGGAAGGCTGACAGCGCACCCCGAACGCACTGAAATCGTTTGTCAGCGCGGGCGGTCCACCGAGTAGGTGCCGGTGTCGTCGGTGAACACTGCGAGCACCTCGCGGTCGACGCCGTCGGCGACCACCGTGCAGGTGAACGAGGCGCCGGCCTCGACCTCAGGATTCTTGCCGTTGTTGCACCGCACTGCCGAGACTTCAGTGACGCCGTAGCCGTCGACCGGATCGACCAGGATCTGCGCTATATCACTCTGTGCCTGTTGCACATTGAGTTCCTTGCCGGTCCCGCTGTCCAGCACCGACAGGCCCACCCAGACGCCGAGCGCGATCACGACGACGCCGGCCGCCGTCCCGGCGAGGATCAACGGCAGTTTCGAGCGCTCGGGCGGCGGACCGCTGGGACGCGGTTGTGGTTGGGCTGGCGCCGCTGCGGGCGCCGCGTACGGGTTGGGCCGGGATGCGGGCGGTGGGGCGGGTTGCGCCGCGGGCTGCGGGGCGGGTTGCGCGGCGGGCTGCGGGCGGGACGGGTACACAGCCGGCTGCGAGCGGGAGGGTTGCGCGGCCGGCTGCGGAGCTGACTGCGGCGGTCTGGCCTGCGGTGAGCGGGCCTGCTGCGGTGCCGGATACTGTTGGCGCGGTTGCAGTTTGCGGTCCTGGTGCACGGTCTGCCACCACGGCCGTTCCGGAGGGCCCGTCTGCGCCGGACCGGCCGGCGCGGCAGGGGCCGGCCGTTCCGGGGGGAGTGCCGGCCGCCGCGGAATGTGCGTTTCGCGTTCCGAACGCACTTGCAGTTCCTGCGGATCCAGCGCCGGTGGCCGTCCTTGGGGTGGCCGGGGCGCAGGCTGCCGCCCGCCTGCGTCGGGGTGCGCCGCGCCGTGCGGCGGGGCAGCGTGCCGCGGCGGACCTGGGCGCGACGGCGGACCCGGACGCGATTGCGGCGGAGGACGATGCCCCGACTGCGGCGGCTCACCGCCCTGCGGCGGCACCCGGTGCCGCGGGTAGTCCGCGGTGGGCCGGTCCTCCCCGGGCCGGTCCGCACCTGAACGGTCCGCACCTGGACGGTCCGGACCCGGGTAGTCCGGCCCGTCGTCGTAATGGCGGCTCATGACTACGCGAACCTCCGATAGCAGGAGTCGACGTCGCCGCCGAGGCCGGCCCGAAACGCCGAGATCCGGGTGAACCCGGACGGCACCGTCTCGCCGCGAACATCGCTGGCGACCACACCGTTGGTCAACAGACCGGACACCGCCTCGTCGAGGTCGCCGGCGCCGAGCGTCAACGGCAGATCCGACTGGGTGGCCATCTCGGCCTGCGCCACCCCGGTCAGGCACGCGGTGCGCATGGCGGTTACCGCCGACTCCAGACTGACACCGCGTTCCTGTTGCAGCGCAAGCATGTAGCGCGACGTCACCATCGACAACGCGGTGTTGTCACCCTGCAGCAGCACTTGCTCACTCTCGTCGGCCGGGGTGCCCGCCTCCTGCAGCAGGTCGAGGTCGACGGCCACCGTGTTGCTGTCCGGGCAGTACGCGGTGGCCGCCCCACTGGGCAGGCAGTCGCCGCCGTCGACCGACAGCGTCGGCGCCGAGTTTGGCGCGAAGATCGTGCCCAGCACCTCCATCAACGATTCCAAGGTGCTTTCGCTGATGTCGGTGTCGCTGGCGGCGGGCTTGAACAACGACTCGGGCAGATCGGCCTGCCGTTGCCGGATCTCGTCCTCGTCGATCACAGCGCAGCCCGGTACGCCGACGTCAAAACCCTTCTGCAGCGCACTGACTCGGTCCAGCGCGCTGCCGTGCCCGTCGTCGGTCGAGACGAACTGGCCGAACGCCGAGGCCGGGTCGCGCATCGCGATCGCGCCGGCGATCACCCGGTCCAGTCCTTCGGCGGTGTTGAGCGTGAACGACGGGGATTCGCCCGCGGCCACCCAGCGCAGATACGAACCGGCCAGGCAGTCGGCCTGCTGCTCGGCCACGAACGTGGTGGTGTCGACGTCGACGATCTGCGCCTGCCACTGCACGGCGTGCCCGTATTCATGGGCCAGCACACCGTTGACCGACATGTCGCCGAAGAACTTCTTGGCCACCGGAAGCAGATCGGCCCGGTCCCACACCATGACGTCGCTCTTCATGCAGTAGGCCGCGTTGAACTCGAACATCGAGGCATCCGCGCCGCACACCGTCGGACTCGACGGGTCAGAAGGGTCGATCGACACCAGGGTTTCGACGGGGGCGAAGTCACCCTCGAACGTCTGGGAGTAGTGGTCGGACCAGTAGTCTTCGATGTCCTCGATGGCCATCAACGCCAACCGGTCGATCTCGCCGTCGTCGGTGTTCTCCACCCGCCCGGTCGCCGAGCCGGGTTGGCTGCGCGGACCGCTGGGACCGTCCGCCGCGGGCAGGCCGGCCACCCGGTACGGGTCGAAGCGCATCGAGACTGCCTTGCCATCCACGGTGGTGGCCGAACCGCATGCGGTGACGAGCAGACAAAGAGCCGCGGCACCGAAGCGCCGAATCGATCTGTTCTTCAGTGCCATTCCCTACGTTGCCATTCGTTACGTTGCCATTCCCTACGTTCGGTCACTTGTTGAACTTGCTGCTGCCGGCGATCGGGTGGGTGGTGCTGACGATCTTGGCGTAGCAGTGGTCGGCGTCGAAACCGTTGGCGGTGCACCAGGCCAATGCGCCTTCGGGGCCGGTGAACGTGATCGGCGCGATCGTCACCCAGAAGTTCCCGGCGTCGAATGTCGACCAGTCACCCGACCACAGCAGCCGTGCGCCGTAGCGCTCACGCAACGCCAAGTGCTCCTGCAACGTGGTGGTGTCGTCCCAGACGATACCGTCGTCGACCACCCCGGGACGCTTGGAGCTCAGCTGTGGCACCCACAGATCAGCCAGCTGGCTGGTGACGAAAGACCGGTCTCCGGCTGCGATTTCGCGCAGCTGATCGGTGCTGCTGAGGGCGGCATCAGTCGGTGTCGTGGTGGTGGTTCGAGCGCTGGTCGGATCCGGCGATACCGTGCGGGTGACGGTCGAACCGTTCACGTAGGTGCGCACGGTGGGATCGGACGTCGCATCGGCGTTGTCGGTTGAGTCGTTCGACACCAGCAGCCCGATCACCACGCCGACCGCACCCAGTAGCACCGCCAGCGCCAGCACCGTGATCGGGATCAACCAGTTACGCGAATTCTGCACTGCCGCAGTCGTTCCGGTGACCGGGCCGGACACCGGTGCGGCGTACTGTGCAGGCTGCGGGTTGGGGTGGACATACTGCGGGATCGGCGCGGGTTGCGGGCCGCTCGGGTAGTGCGGGGCGCTCGGGTAGTGCGGGGCGCTGGGATAGGAGTGTGAGGCAAGCAGGGTTTCGGGCTGCGCGGGAACCATCGGCGGCACCGCGGTGGGTCCGGTGGAGCCGTGCAGGGCGCGGGTCGCGGCCCGCGCCAACGCGCCGGCGCTGCCGTAACGGTCGTCGGGCTCCTTGGCCATCCCGCGGGCGATCACGGCGTCCAGCGCGGCCGGCAACTGCGGATTGGCCTGCGTCACCCGGGGTGGCGGAGAGTTCAGATGCGCGGCGATCTGGGACTGCTGGCTGCCGTTGCCGTACGGCGTCGAGCCGGTGAGCGCCTCGTAGAGCACACAGGCCAGCGCATACACATCGGTCGCCGGGCTACTGGGTTCGTCGCTGAACCGTTCCGGTGCCATGTAGGCCAACGAGCCGATCTGGGTGCCCGCCATGGTCAATCGGGTGTCCCCGACGGTTTGGGCGATGCCGAAGTCCACCAGGTAGCCGAAGTCGGCCGAGGTGACGATCACGTTCTGCGGTTTGACGTCGCGATGGATCAAACCCTGCGCGTGCGCAGCGTCCAGCGCAGCGGCCACCTGCGTGATGATCGCGACCGCGCGTTCGGGCGCCAGGGGTGCGGCCGTGATCAGGTCGTGCAGCGTTTGCCCGTGCACCAACCGCATGTCGATGTAGAGGTTGCCGTCGATCTCGCCCCAGTCATGGATCGGGATGACGTGCGGTTCCTGCAGGCTGGCCGCGGCGTGCGACTCCCGCAGGAATCGGCTGCGGAACTGCTCGTTCTGGGCGTACTCGGCGCGCAGGATCTTCAGCGCGATCGTGCGGTCCTTCTCGGTGTCGTGGGCCTGATACACCTCGCCCATCCCGCCGCGGCCGAGCAGGGTAATCAGCCGGTATTTGCCGAACTGCTCTCCGGCACGTCCTGCTGACCCGGTCACCTTGGTTTTCCTACTCGCCCCGCGACGGTGGAGGAGATTGCTGAAGGTGCGAGCGACGCAGGTCTGTATGTCAGTGAACTGCGTTGCGCCCTCAACAACGGCTCCCCCAGGTATTTGCTCGTCCGTTGGCAGCCTACCTTGCCCGACGCGGCCTTTCGCCACGAATTCGGTGCCCGCAGGGGCGGTGGGCGCACCTAACGCGCCGAAGTCACGCGGGGGCGGCGACCGGACCGAACCGCCACTGCCCGGCGCCGAGCAACTCGAGGTGCTGACGGTGATGCTGGTTGACCGTGGAACGGTGGGTGACCGAGACGAACACCGTGTCGGGCAGCTCACGGCGCACCAGGCCGTAGATCATGAACTCCAGCGGTTCGTCCAGCGCCGAGGTGGCCTCGTCCAGGAATACCGCCTTCGGTTTGGTGAGCAGCACCCGCGCGAACGCGACCCGCTGCTGCTCGCCGGGGGAGAGCACCTTGGCCCAGTCGTGCACCTCGGAGAGTCGGTCCACATAGCGCGGCAGAGCGACCGCCAACAGCGCGTCCTTCAGCGCCTCGTCGGAAAGTTGGCCCGGCGCATGGGGATAGCACACCACGGTGCGCAGATCGCCGAGCGGCACATAGGGCAGCTGGGACAAGAACATGGTCTCGTTGTCGCCGAGCGGGCAGTGCATGGTGCCTGACGCGTACGGCCACAGCTGTGCCAGGCTGCGCAGCAGCGTGGTCTTACCGGTACCCGACTTGCCGGTGATGATCATCGAATCTCCGCTGTCCAACGCCAGATTCAGATCGCTGATCAACTGTTCACCGCTTGGGCTGCGCACCTCGACCCCGTCGAGGGTGACGACGGCGTCGGGAACCGCCGGCGCGACCGTCACCGCCGGCAGCTCCCGGCTTTGCGCATCGGCGGTCACCAGACCGTACAACCGGATGATGGAGGCCCGGTAGCCGGCGAACACGTCGTAGGAATTCCGGAAGAACGACAACGCATCCTGGACCGCGCCGAACGCCGACACCGACTGGTAGACGTCGCCGAGGGTGATCTGCCCGGCGAACATCCGCGGCGCCTGCAGCAGCCACGGCAGCGGAATGATGATGTGGTTCATCGAATAGTTCCAGCCGGTGAAGATCATGGTCCGGTTGATGAACCGCTTGTAGTTGCCCACCACGGGGGCGAACCGTTCACGCAGACCCTGCCGTTCGGCGCGCTCGCCGCGGTAGAACGCGACCGATTCGGCGGCGTCGCGCAACCGGACCAGGGCGTAGCGGAACACCGCGTTGAACTTCTCGTTGTCGAAGGTCAACCGGATCAGCGGCCGGCCCAACCAGAACGCGATCACGGTCGCGAACGCGACGTAGGCCAACATGATCCAGAACATCGCCCGCGGCAGCGTGTAACCCAGCAGCGTCATCGGCCCGGACAGGTTCCACAGGATCGCGGTGAACGAGAACACCGAGGTGATCGCCGAGATCGCCCCGAACAGCAGGGTGCCGTTGCTGGTTTGGTGCGGGGTGTTGGGCTGCGGCCCGGAGATCGCGGTGAACACGTCTATGTCGGCCTGGATGCGCTGATCGGGGTTGTCGATGCCGGCGTCGATGAACCGGGCGCGGTAGTAGGCCCGGCCGTCCAGCCAGTCACCGGTCAGCCGGTCGGTCAGCCAGACCCGCCAGCGCAGCATGAACCGTTGGGTGACGAACAAGTCCAGGACCACCCGGGTCACCAGCAACGCGGCCAGTACCGAGAACGTCACCAGGGACAGCCAAAAGCCGCGCACCGCAGAGTCTCTGACCTCCTCGGTGGAGGCTTGGAAGAAGCGTTGGATCGCGGTGTTCAGGTCGTTGCCCTGGTAGCTGAACAACACCGACAACCGCACGTTGGTGATCACCGAGGCCAGGATCGCGCCCAACCACAGCCACACCTTGATGCTGGCGCTCCCACTGAAGTAGGCGCCGGTGACCACCCAGAACTGCCGGCCCCAGGTGGTGAACACCACGATCAGCGCCAGCACACTGACGGTGATCAGCGCGGCGATACTCCAGGTCCGCGCTATCCAGCCCAGCGAGTGCAGCCACTCGTGACTCCAGTCGATGGTCGGCGAGAACGGCTTGACTTCGTCCACCGCGGAAAGCTATCGCAAACCCGGGCGGCTGGGCGGCGTCGGGAGCCGATCGGGTACTCAGCCGCCGATCAGGGTGTTGATCCAGTCTCGGGCGAAGAACAGCAAGAAGCCGAACGCCACCACCCACAGCAACGGGCTGACCTCGCGGGCTTTGCCGACCGCCGACTGGGTCAGCGCCCAGGAGATGAAGCCGACCCCGATGCCGTTGGCGATCGAGTAGCTCAGCGGCATCACCGCGACCGTGAGCACCACCGGCAGCGCCACCGAGAAGTCGGCCAGGTCGATCTCGCGCAATTGCGCGGCCATCATCACGCCGACCACCACCAGCGCGGCCGCGGCCACCTCCGAGGGCACGACGGCCGCCAGCGGGGTGACGAACATCGCCGCCAGGAACAGCATGCCGGTGACGACGCTGGCCAGTCCGGTGCGCGCGCCTTCCCCGATGCCGGCGCCGGATTCGACGAAGACGGTGTTCGACGACGCCGACATGGCACCGCCGACCACCGCGCCGGTGCCCTCGACCACCAGGGCCTGCTGCAACCGCGGGAAGTTGCCGTGCTCGTCGGCCAGGCCGGCTTGCCTCGACAGGCCGGTGAAGGTGCCCATCGCGTCGAAGAAGTTGGTGAACACCAGGGTGAAGACCAGCATCACGGCGGCCAGGATGCCGACCCGGCCGAAGCTGTTCAGGCTGACGTCGCCGACCAGCGACAGGTCCGGCAGCGCGAACGGTGAACCGGACAGGGTGGGCACCGAAAGCCCCCAGCCGCCCGGGTTTTCCGCGCTGGCGGCACCCAGGTGCCAGATCGCTTCGATCACGACGGCGACGACGGTGCCGCCGGCCAGTCCGATCAGGATCGCGCCGCGCAGCTTGCGCGCCAACAGCACCCCGGTGGCCAACAGGGTCAACACGAACACCAAGGTCGGGACCGTGACGATCGAACCGGAACCGGTGGGGCCGAGTCCCACTGGCGGGGAGGGGATTCGGGTGGAGCCGACGAAGCCGGCGTCGATCAGGCCGATGAACAGAATGAACAACCCGATGCCGGCCGTGATGGCCAGCTTCAACGGCATCGGCACCGCATCGAAGATCAGTCGGCGCAAACCGGTGACCGCCAGCGCGACGATGATCAGCCCGTTGATCACCACCAGGCCCATGGCCTCGGGCCAGCTCAGCGAACCGACCACCGAGCTGGCCAGAAACGAGTTGATGCCCAGGCCCGCGGCGAACGCGAACGGCAGCCGGGCCACTACGCCGAACAGGATGGTCATCGCGCCGGCGGCCAGCGAGGTGACCGCCGAGACCTGGGTGAAGCCCAGCTGGCTGCCGTCGACGTCGGCGCTGCCGGACAGGATGATCGGGTTCAACACGATGATGTAGGCCATCGCGATGAACGTCACGACCCCGCCGCGCACCTCGGCGCTCACCGTGGAGCCGCGCTGCGAGATCTCGAAGAACCGGTCCACTCTGCTCACGAGGTAGACCCTAAAGCCGCGCCCGGTGCGGAGGCAGCGGACAGGCGGACCACGCGTCATCTGTGTCGGCGCTCGCGACGACGTCGAATCAGGCTTTTCACATTTACGACGAAGTTGAGGTCACCGATTTCAGGTGCATAGCGAACCACTGCCCAGTCTTCGAGTTGCAAGGTGGTGCTGCTGTTCAACGTCTGGACGACCCCGTACCCGTGGGCAGGGGTGGCCTGATAGGTCGCCACGCCGACTTGGGTGCTGGGCCAGCCGAACGGAATCCGCACGAAGCCCAGCCCGTCCGACACCAGGATGTTGAGCGTGGGCCGGGGCAGGCCGTGATCGACCAGCAGCAACCGCAGCCTGCTTTCCTCTGCACTGCGTGCACCCGCTGACGCAATGGACACCAGGTCTCGGGCCGACCCGATGCCGACGGTACCGCGGTAGCGGTCACAGATGGCCTCCAGATCGGCACGGGGAACCCGGGTGGCATCCACGAGGGCGTCCAGATAGCCGATGGCGGTCTCGCGCGGTAGATGGCGCGCCAGGTCGAGTGCCGTGCGGGCCGGCGAGGTCACCCGCATGTCGCCGAGTGTCCAGATCTCGTCGTCCTCGATCTTGCAGTCGCGGATCACCACGCCCGGTTGCGGTCGACGCCAGACACCGAGCAGTTCGATCGGCGGCGCGTCCTCGATTCTGGGCACACCGTACTGGGCCGCTGCGGCCCGTCCGGCGATGATGCCCTGCCGCTTGGTCCAGAGCCACGCCGCCCTGGTTCTGAGGTAGATGCCTTGCTTCACGTCCTTCGCCAGATACACATCGGGAAACAGCGAATCGAAATTCCACCGCAGTTGCCCGCGGGTGAGTAGGCCCGCGGCGAGCGCTTCTGAACCGAGGAAGGGCCGTCGCTGCAGATCGTCGATATCCATGTGGCCCAGCCTGTTCGACGGGTGTGACAGCAACGGGGTCCAGGGTTCGGTCCGGTGCCGCCAGCTGTGGATGACGGGGCAACTGGGGATGGCGGGGTGCTGGCGGTGGGGTCCAGGCAGGCGAATTTGTTGCTAGCACCCAGCCCGTCACCAGGGTTGTGAATCCGGCCGGGTCCGACATCAGCGCAGCCGTCAGGTTGGTGGCGGCGCCGGGACCGACGTGAGGGCTGCGCTGGTGTAGGTGGGAGGGCCAGACGCAACCGCGGCGTCGGTCACGCGCGTAGCTTCCTGGAAAGAACTCCGGGGCTCTTCGCCAACGACCCGCAGGCCCGGCCCGAGCAATCATGTCTCTGTTCATGGCAAACCGACCCGACGGACACGCTGGATCGGGAGTGCATGTCAGGATTGGCTCATGCTGGATCGTTCGAAGCCGCGGCGGCACACCGTGTTGGCCGAGGCCGACAGCAGCCCGTACCACTCGCTGCTGCGTCGGCCGGCCACCCGCGCCGAACGCTACGAGCTGGGCCGTAGCCTGCGACACAAGGTGCCGCGGCGCTCGCTGGCCGACTGGTCACCACGGCCGGACCGGCCGGATCCGGTGTCGCTGATCGAGGCCAGTCATCGCGGCCGGATCGATCGGCTGATCCCGGTGCGGGTGGGGCGAATGATTGCCTCCCCGTACGGTTTTCTGCGTGGTACCGCGGTGGTGATGGCCGACGACGTCGCCCGGCTACCGGCGACCGGTATCACGCCGGTGGTTTGCGGGGACTCACACCTGGGCAACTTCGGCTTCTACGCGTCGCCCGAACGCGATCTGGTGATCGACCTGAACGACTTCGACGAAGCCCACCCGGGGGCCTGGGAGTGGGATCTGCGTCGCCTGGTGGCCTCGATCTGGGTCGCGGGCCGGCAGAACGGGGCCACCGAGGAGCAACTGGCCGACGCGGTGCGCTCCTGCGTCGGCGCCTACCGGATGGAGTTGCGTCGGCTGGCCGATCAGCCGCTGTTCTCCCGGTCGTTCACCCGCCTGGACGTGGACCGGTTGGCCGGGCAGACCGCCGGACCGCTGCGCAACGAAGTACTGCGCTCGGCCCGACGGGCCCGCTATCGCACGAGTGACCGTGCGCTGCCACGGTTCACCCAGGAGATCGACGGTGTGCGGCGCATCGTCGAGGAACCACCGCTGATCACCCGGCTCGCGGATCGCGAAGCCGAAGCGCTGGCCCTTGCCCTCGATGACTATCTGGAGACGCTGACCACGCACTGGCGCCGGGTGCTCGGCGGCTACACCCTGGTCGACGTCGCGCACAAGGTGGTCGGTGTGGGCAGCGTCGGGCTGCGCGCGTATGTGGCTCTGCTGGAAGGCTCTTCGCCCGAGGACGTGGTGTTCTTGCAACTCAAGCAGGCGCGCCGCTCGGTGTTGGCCCGTTACGTGCACGGTGAATCCGCTTGGCACGCACATCAGGGTCAGCGGGTGGTGGAGTATCAGCAGGCGTTGCAGACCGTCAGCGATCCGCTGTTGGGCTGGACCACGATCGAAGGCCGGCAGTACTACGTGCGGCAGTTCCGAAACATGAAGGGCACCGTCCCACTGGATGCCATCGACCCAGCCGCGCTGGCCGACTACGCCGGGGTGGTGGGGCAGTTGCTGGCCAAGGGGCACGCCCGCACCAGTGGCGCCTCGATGATCGCGGGATATCTGGGCCGGTCGGGGCGTGTCGATGATGCGATGTGCGTGTTCGCGCGGTTGTACGCCGACCAAACCGAGGCCGATCACGCGGTGCTGGTCGAAGCCGTCGAGCGGGGTCGGGTGCCGGTCGAACGCGGCGCCTGACGGCGCCGGGCGTTGGGGAGTTCGCTACCCGAAGTTTGCCGAAGACCCCAAAGATGCTGCAAAACACGATATGACTGTCGTGTGATTACACCGAAGCTGCTGAGCTCGTTGAACGAGTCAGACCACGAGTTGATCCGGGCAACGGCTCCTGCGGCCTTGAGCGGACTTGATGAAGATGCATTGCTGGCCCTGCATGGGCGGGTCCGCACCGCCCGCAACAAGCATGTTGGTGTGTACCGACGGCAGGCCGCCAAACGAGTTGCGGCCAAGGGCGCGCGAGGCAAGGCCCGACCCGGTAACGAGCGCAACGCAGCTCGCGCCGAGGCCTTCGAAGACGCGTTGTCGCGGGTGAGCCGGCAGCTCAGCGCGGCCGCCAAGGACGCCGCCCGTGAACTAAAGGAAGAGCGGATTGCGTTGGAGCGCAGCGAGGTAACGGCTGCGAAACAGGCTCCTGCGAAGAAGACTGCCGCCAAGAAGACCACGGCCAAGAAGGCTGCAGCCAAGAAGACGGCAGCCAAGAAGGCTCCGGCCAAGAAGACCACGGCCAAGAAGACGACGGCCAGGAAGACCCCTGCGAAGAAGGCTCCGGCCAAGAAGGTGAGCGCCAAGAAGGTAGCGCCGCCGCAGAAGTCGCCGGTACGCAAGAAGCGGGCGGCCTCGTCCGCGGCGGCCGGTGCGCGGCGGCAAGCCAAGAAGGACAGCCGCCGCTAACCGATTGCGCGGTGGCGTCTAGAACGTCGCCGTCATCGGCCCGACCTGCCAGATCTGATCGCAGTACTCGGCGATCGCGCGGTCCGACGAGAACTTGCCGCTGCGTGCGGTGTTCAGGATCGACATGTATGACCACTTGTCGCCGTCGGTCCACACCTCGCTGATGCGGTCCTGGCAGTCGATGTAGGAGCGGTAGTCGGCGATCACCAGGAACGGGTCGTGGTGGATCAGGTTGTCCACGATTGGGCGCAGCACCTCGGTGTCACCGTGGGTGAAGTGGCCGCTGGCAACCAGTTCCAGCACCGCTGCCAGTTCGGGGTCGTTCTCGATGTAGCTCATTGGTCGGTAGCCGTCGCGTTTGACGGCTTCGACCTGATCCTCGGTGAGCCCGAACAGGAAGAAGTTCTCCGGCCCGGCTTCCTGACGGATCTCGACGTTGGCGCCATCGAGCGTGCCGACGGTCAGCGCTCCGTTGATCATGAACTTCATGTTGCCGGTGCCGGACGCTTCCTTGCCGGCGGTCGAGATCTGCTCGGACAGGTTGGCGGCCGGATACACCAGGTGCGCGTTCTTCACGTTGAAGTTCGGCAGGAACACCACCTTCATGAACCGGTTGGCTACCGGGTCGTTGTTCACGGTGGCACCGATCGCGGTGATCAGCTTGATGATTCGTTTGGCCATGAAGTAGCCCGGCGCAGCCTTGCCACCGAAGATGTAGACCCGCGGCGGCGGGTTGTAGCTCGGATTTCGCAGGAGCCGCAGGTACTGCGTCACGATGTGCAGCGCGCTGAGGTGCTGGCGTTTGTATTCGTGAATCCGTTTCACCTGGACGTCGAACATCCAGGTCGGATCCAGTTCGATGCCGGTGATCGAGTGCACATACTCCGAAAGTCGGGACTTGTTGGCACGCTTGATATCTCGCCACTGCTCGCGAAACCCCGGGTCGTCGGCGTAGGCCTCCAGCCCGCGTAGCTGGCCCAGATCGGTCAGCCAACCGTCGCCGATGGTCTGGTCCAGCAACGTGCGCAACCCCGGATTGGACAGCGCCAGGAACCGCCGCGGGGTCACACCGTTGGTGACATTGCCGAACCGCTCCGGCCACAGCTCGTAGAAGTCGCGCAGCACACTCGATTTCAGCAGCTCCGAGTGCAGCTCGGCGACACCGTTGACGGCGTGGCTTCCGACCGTGGCCAAATGCGCCATCCGGACGCATTTTCCGTCGTCCTCACCGATCAGCGACATCCGGCGGACACGCTCGTCGTCGCCGGGAAAGCGCGCGCGGACCTGCTCGAGGAACCGTTCGTTGATCTCATAGATCAACTCCAGGTGCCGCGGCAGTCCTTCGCCGAAGATGCGTAGCGGCCAGGTTTCCAGGGCTTCGGGCAGCAGGGTGTGGTTGGTGTAGGCGAACGTACGCACCGTGATGTCCCAGGCGTCATCCCAGCTGAGTTGGTGCTCGTCGATGAGCAGGCGCATGAGCTCGGCGACCGCGATCGACGGGTGGGTGTCGTTGAGCTGGATGGCCCACTTGTCCGGTAGCGCGGTCAGCGGCAGCCCGGCCCGTTCGGTGTGGATGCTCAGCACATCCTGCAGTGAACACGTCACGAAGAAATACTGCTGCAGCAGTCGCAGCCGTTTACCGGCCTCGGGTTCGTCATTGGGATACAACACCTTTGACACCGTCTCGGAGACCACCTCCTCATCGACGGCCTTGTAGTAGTCGCCGGTGTTGAAGGCTTCCAACGCGAACGAATCGACCGCGCGGGCACTCCACAGGGTCAACGTGTTGCAGTTGGTGACGCCGTAGCCCTGGATCGGGGTGTCGAACGAGATGCCCTTGAGCACCCGGTGCGGAACCCAGCGCACCCGGAACTTGCCGGCCATGTCGCCGTACTCTTCGGTGTGCCCGCCCCAGTTGACGATATAGCTGGCGTCGGGTTTCTCGATCTCCCAGGGATTTCCGTGACCGAGCCAGTTGTCGGTCTTCTCGACCTGCCAGCCTTCGATGATCTCCTGCTGAAAGATGCCGAACTCGTAGCGGATGCCGTACCCGATCGAGGGCCGCTCCAGGGTGGCCAACGAATCCAGGTAGCAGGCCGCCAGCCGACCCAAACCGCCGTTGCCCAAGCCGGGTTCGACCTCGCAGGCCAGGATCACGTCGAGGTCTTGGCCCAGCTCGGCCAACGCCTGCCGAGCCTGCTCCTCGATGCCGAGGTTGAGCAGGTTGTTGCCCAGCTGCGGGCCCATCAAGAACTCGGCGGACAGATAGCAGGTGACCTTGTTGGACAGATCCAGCCAATCCTGCGTGGTGGCCATCCAGCGGCGCTGCATCCGATCCCGCACCGCCAGCGACAACGCGCGGTAGTAGTGGTCGGGAGTCAGCGCTGAGGGCGGCCGCGCGATCGAATACATCAGGTGATCGGAGACCGCAGCCTTCAGCGCTTCGGCGGTCATACCGGTGCGGCTCTGACCGGTCGGCCCGGTCGGCACCGCGCTGCCGTTGCCGGCATTGCCGTTGCCGTTGGCGCTCACGGTGGCGCTGTCGGGGTGCACGGTATCGGTCACTGAGATCTCCTGTCGCCGCGCCTGAGCGTGGCACCCGCGTGTTACGGCCAGGGCAGCGGCGGGGTTCGCGCTCGTGAACGAACTCTACGACTTGCTGGGGTTCAGCGCGTGCCGAGCGGCGAACGTCACCTTCACCTCGTCGGCGACCTTCATTGCACCCATCATCATCGAATACTGCTTGACTCCGAAGTCCTTGTGCGACACCACGCTCTCGCAGCTCAACGCCACCTGGGTGCCGTCTCGGTCGATCTTCACCTCGACCTCATGCGGATGGCTGACGCCGCGGATGGTCAGCGGCCCGGCCAGCCGGTAGCCGCCGTCGACGGCGCTGATCTGCTCGGCGACGAACTCCACGGTGGGGTGGCGCTTGGCGTCGAGTTGCTTGAGCGCGTTGCTGCGGGCCAGCGCCTTTTCCGCGCCGGTCATCGGCGTCACGCCGCCCTCACCGGCGGTGATGTCGAGCGAGTCGACCTCGACCACCAGCCGTCCGGCGCTGGGCTGGTCCCCGTTGTAGTCCACGCTGATCTGCCAGGACTTCATCGCGATGGTCAGGCGGTGACCCATCCGCGCGGCGCGGCCGGTCACGCCGGTGTGCAAGGTCAACGATCCGTCAGCGGCGTCCAGGGTCCAGGCGTCAGTCATGCCCGCGATTATGCAGGCCGTTCACGTCGCCGGGGCAAACACCTGCACCGGGGTGGTCTTGCCCTTCAACGCCAGGCCGGGGCGTTCGATGAAGCCGGCGGTCGGCCTGGTGAGCCGGGCCAGGGTGTGCTGGGTCAGCAGGATCAGGTCGCCGGTCTGCCGGGTCGCCGATTCCACTCGGGCCGCGACGTTGACGGCGTCGCCGATCACCGAGAACTCCAGCCGCCCGGCCCCGCCGACCGCGCCGGCCACCACCTGCCCGGAGTTCAAGCCGACGCCCACCGACAGCGCCGCGCCGAACTCGTCGTGCACGGACTCGGCGATCTGCAGCGCGGCGGCCAGCGCGCGATCGGCGTGATCGCAGTGCCGACGCGGCGCCCCGAACACCGCCAGCAGACCGTCACCGGCGTACTTGTCGACGTGTCCGCCGTGCTGATGCACCAGCGGCACGATCCGTTCGAACAGCCGGTTCAAGGTGGCCACCACGGCGGTGGGCGGCAGCGGCTCGGCGAACGTGGTGAACCCGCGGACGTCGACGAACATCACGGTGACGTCGACTTCCTGACCGCACGGCGGCGACTCGGCATCGAGGATGTGCGCGGCGACGTCGTGGTCGACGTAGGTGCCGAATGCTGCCCGGATCCGTTCCCGCTCGGCCAAGCCGGCTGCCATCGCGTTGAAACCCGCTTGCAGACGACCCAATTCGCTGACGTCGTCGACGACGACGCGCGCATTCAAGTCGCCGTCTTGGACGCGGGCCAGCGCGCCGCGCAAGGCGTCGATGCGTTCGCTGACCGAGCGCACCGCGATCAGGATCGCGAACACGCCGACCAGCAGCGCCACCGCCACCAGGATCAAAACGGCCGCAAACGACCGTTCGGTGGCAAATCCCAGGTGAGCCAGATGGCCGACGGCCAGTGTCAGCACCCCCAGCAGCGGCACCCCGGTGGCCAACGCCCACACCAGCGTGAATCGGCGCTGGATGGTCAGACCCGAACCGCGTTGCGGTGCAGTGCCGTTGAGTGCCCGCGCGGAGATCGGCCGCATCACCCGTTCGACCAGTAGGTACCACACCGCGCAGGTGCTCATGCCGCCGAGCAGCACGGTGGTGAAGATGTAGGCCGAGGCCTCCGGGGATTCCATGGCGCCCAGCACCGCGAACGCCACCGCGCAGGCACCCCAGGCGATCACCGAGACCAGTGCGGCCTCTGCGGGTGCGCGCAGGGTGCGCCGGCGTTCCACCGGTGTGGGTGGGCGGGCGTCGCGCAACCAGGCGGTGCTGGTTTCGAAGCGTTGCCGTCGGATGCGGACCAGTATGGGCGCGGCCACCACGGCGAAAGCCGCCAGGGCAAATCCGCTGCGCAGCAGCAATCGACGGTTTTCCTCCGGGGTCAACACGATCGGTGCGGCAAAGGCCAGGAATGCGAAGATGATTCCGGCGCCGGTCGCACTGACCACCACCGCGGCCGCGATCCATCGGCGAAAGGTCAAGCGACGCAGGTGATCCTGAGGCTCGGGCGCGCTGACCGCGGGGGAGTGCTGCTGCGGTCGCGACGGGGTGCGCCGGCGCGGAAGACCGTGCGGGATGTGTCGGTGGCGGATCGTCTCCAGGGGTGTCGACGACATGGATTCAGCGTGGCCTGCGCCGGCGTGAACCCCTAGCGTAGTGAGCTACTCGAACTGTGCGTCTGCACAGCATCGGCCCCGTTAGGGCTGGTCAGCGGATCGCGGTGGCCGACAGCGTCGAGCGCGGCATCGCGGGGTAGCCGGCCACCGGGATGGTGCTGGGTGCGACGACGACCGGGGCCGTGGGCGTCGCAGGCTGCTGCGGGACGGCTTGCGGCGCGGTGGCCTGCGGGACAGTTGCCCGCGGGACGGTGCCCTGCGGGACGGTGGCTTGCGGGACGGGTGCCACCGCCTGCGGTGCCGGGGTGACAGCTCGGGCCGGACCGGGCAGGGCCGGCGCCACGGTTTGCCCGGGCAGTGTGGGCGTTGTCGACAGCGGCGGCGGAGCCGGTTCGGGCAGCGGTTCGGTCAGGATGCGCACCAGGTCAGGCTTCATGGCCTGGAGCTGGGAGCCCCAGTAACCCCAGCTGTGGGTTCCGTTGGCCGGGAAGTTGAACACCGCGTTGCGGCCACCGGCGGCCTGGTAGCGCTGCTGGAACTCCTTGTTGGTGGCGGCGGTGATGTTCTCCAGGTACTGAGCGCTGAAGTTGGTACCGAAGTCGCTGCCGCCGTCGAGGTCGGACGGAATGCCATTGCCGCAGTAGATCCACAGCGCGGTGTTGTTGGCGATCAAACGGTTGATGTTGACCATCGGGTCGTTGCGCCGCCACGCGATGTCCCCGGCCGGACCCCACATGTCGGTGGAGTTGTAACCGCCGGCGTCCTTCATCGCCAAGCCGATCAGGGTGGGCCACAGCCCCTGGGACGGATTGAGGAAACCCGACAGCGAGCTGGCGAAGATGAACTGCTGCGGATGCCAGATCGCCAGCGTCAACGCCGCGCCACCGGCCATCGAAAGGCCGACTACCGCATTGCCCTTCGGGTCCTGGCCCCGGTTGGCGGCCAGCCAGGCCGGTAACTCCTGGGTGAGGAAGGTCTCCCACTTGTAGGTGGTAGTGCCGGCTGTGCCGGTCGCCGGCCGATACCAGTCGGTGTAGAAGCTGGACTGCCCGCCGACCGGCATCACCACGGAGATACCCGAGCCGTTGAACCAGTCGAAGGCCTCGGTGTTGATGTCCCAGCCGTTGAAGTCTTCCTGGGCGCGCAGACCGTCGAGCAGGTAGACCGAATGTGGTCCGCCACCGAGGAATTCGACCTTGATGTTGCGCCCCATCGCGGCCGAGGGAACCTCGAGGTGTTCGACCGGCAGGCCCTCGCTGGAGAACGCCGATGCAGTTCCGGCGGGACCGCCCAGGAAGCCGAGCGTCAACATGAACGTCAGCAGGACGCCGGTGATCGCTGATCTGCTCAGCCGCACCGGTGTCGAATGCGACCGCCGTGCGCACGGTTGCCCCGCGCGCCGTTGTGCTGCTCGTGGTCGTGCCACTGCTGCCACCAGTCCCATGCCCTTCCGCTTCGAGTGCCCTCGGCAAGCTAGCAACGCTCGCAGCCCGACAGCGCAGGGCCGCGCGGGGGCGTGATCGGGTCGTTATCGACCCCTTGGGTTTTCGTGATCTCGGACCGGCGTAACCACATGCGTTCATTTAGAACTGAGGTACGCGTTGGTGCCCGATACGCCTACCTGGTGTCTAAATGAACGAGGGGTGTGCTCCCGAGATCAGCTCATGCTGGGTAGCCGCAGCACCAGCCGTGCCCCGCCCAGCGGGCTGACTTCCATGACCGCGTCTCCGCCGTGCAGCTGCGCCTGCTGTGCCACCAGCGCCAGCCCCAAACCAGACCCAGCCCGCGACGCCGTCGACCCACGGGCGAAACGCTCGAAGACCTCGGCGCGTTCGGCTTCCGGAACGCCGGAGCCGTCGTCGTCGATCGTGATCGTGACGCCCTCGGCGGAGCTGACCACATCCAGTTGCACCCGGGTGGCGCCACCGTGCTTGACCGCGTTGGCAATCGCGTTGTCGACCACCAGCCGCAGCCCGGCCGGCAACCCGACCATCAGCACACTGGTGTTGGCCGCCAGCGACACATCCAGATCCGGGTAGATCCGCATGGCGTCGTGCGCGGCGCGGTCGAGCACCTCGGTGACATCGAGCGGGACGAAGTCATCGGCGGTGGTGAGCTGACCCTGTGCCAACCGCTCCAACGCGCCCAGAGTGGACTCGATGCGGGTCTGGGTGCGCATGATGTCGCCGACCAGCTCGTGCCGTTGGTCGGCGGACAGCTCCAAGGTGTCGAGCACTTCGAGGTTGGTGCGCATCGCGGTCATCGGGGTGCGCAGCTCATGCGAGGCGACGGCGGCGAAGTCGCGGGCGGATTCGAGCGCGGCCTTGGTGCGTTCCTGCTCCTGACCGAGTCGCTCCAGCATGCCCTCGACCGCATCGCCGATCTCGACGGCCTCCCACACGCCGCGGACCTGCACCTCGTCGGGAATCGACTGCGCGTTGATCGCGCGCGCGGTCTGGGCCAGCAGCCGGAACGGCGTGATCATCACCAGCGAGATCACCCAGGCCACCAGGATCGTGGTGACGATCAGTGAACCGCAGATGATCAGTACTCGCAGGTGGAGTTCATCGATGCGCTGCTGAGTCTCGGCAAGCGGTGCGCCCAGGGCGATCGATGCGGGCCCGGCGGCGAAGGTCCGAACGCGGTATTCGGCGCCGTCGATGGTGGTGGTGGCGTACCCGTCGGGCAGTTCGGGCAGCACAATGTCCGGCGGCGAGGACACCGCCGTGCTGCCGAACCGGACGGTACGGACCAGGCTGCCTTCGCCGCGGTCCTCCTGCTGTTGGTCCGGACCCGGTGCGGTCAAGATGTTGCTGAAGTCGCCGAGGCTGCTGACCGAGTCCAGCCGCCGGTCGAGCTGGTTGTACTGGTCATTGGTGATGCCGACCCAGACCCAGACGCCGATGGTCAAGATGGTGCCCATCACCCCGACCATCGCGACGATCACGATGGTGCGCAGCGAGAGGGCGCGGCGTGGCAGACCGTAGAGCCAGGCCAGCAGTCGGTTGCGCTTCGGGGCGGCAGGTGCGTTCATCACCCTTGATCTTGCCTGACGTGCACGCCGACCGGCGGAAACGACGCTGTTCGTACGGTCTCGGCGCGTTTGTCCACAGTTCCGCATTCATCCCCAGATCGGCATTCTCGGCCTGGTTGTCGCACAACTGTTCGAATAGCGTGGAGTCATGACCCGCAGCGACTACTGCCCTCCCGACGTGGTTCGGGAGCACGTGCTCGCAGATCTGGACGTGATCGATGCGGCGCAGGAACGAATCCGGACGGCCAGCACCGAACTGGTCGGGCAGGCCTTCCGGCTCGAAATGGCTGAACGCCTGGAGCAGCAGTGCAGGGTGAATCGCGGATTGTCCTGCCGGGTCTTCGGCGAGTTGGAGGATCCGGTCGACGGCGAGCCCGGACTGCGGGTGCGAGACGCGTTGCGCAATCGGCTGCGGATCACCAGCGCAGAGGTCAAACGGCGAATGAAGCTCGCAGCGCGGCTGCGGCCACGTCGTCAGCTGACGGGCCCGCCCCGACCGGCCGAACTGCCGGTGCTCGGTGACGCGTTCGACCGCGGTGACCTCAGCGAAGCGCACGTCGAGGAGGTGCGCAAAGCCCTCGACCACCTGCCGGCCCGGGTGGCTGCCGAGGACAAGGAGCTGGCCGAGAAGATCTTGGTCGACAATGCGCGCGAACATGATCCGCGTTTCGTCACCGAACTGGGCCGCGGAATCGCGGACACGCTCAACCCGGACGGACTCTTCGATGAACGTGACCGTCAGATCCGCCGGGGCCTCAGCATCGGTGCGCAAGGACCCGACGGGATGAGCCGGATCAGTGGATTCCTGACGCCCGAGGTGCGGTCCTATCTGGAGGCGATCGGCGCAGCGGTTCGCCCCGGTCATCACGTGCCAGGTGCCGAACAGACCGTGGTCGACGCCGCCAGCGACCCTCGTACCAAGTCGCAACGCATGCACGACGCCCTGGGTTGGGGCCTGCAGACCGCGTTGGCGTCCGGGAATCTCGGCGAGCACCGGGGGCTGCCGGTCACCGTGATCGCCTCGACGACGGTTGCTTATCTCGAGCAGGCGGCACAGGCGCTCGCCGACCCCAACGTGCCGATGCCGCCGCCCGCGCGCACCGGCGGAGGTTCCTCCCTCCCGATGCGTGACCTGATTCGGATGGCGGCCGCAGGCTCTACCCATTACCTAGCGATATTCGAAAACCATTCGGCACGACCGCTTTACCTCGGACGAACCAGGCGGTTCGCCTCGGCGGATCAGCGGATCATCTGCTTCGCCCGAGACCACGGTTGCACGCACTGCGACGCGCCGGGTTACGAATGCGAAGTGCACCATGCTCCGGTGGATTGGAACGCCGGCGGGCCGAGTGACGCCAATCGGCTGTTCTTCGCGTGCGGTCCGTCGAACCAGGCGGCCAGCCACGGTGGTTACACCACCGAGCTCACCGACGACGGTCGCCTGGCCTGGAGCGACGGCACCGGACCGCCCAAGGTCAATCGGCTGCACCATCCCGAGGAGTTGCTCGAGGAAGCGCGGCGGAAGGCTCAGGAGTGCGCCGAGGACCAGGACGGCGATCCGGAGACCCAGCGGGTCGACGACGAGGACGAACCGTGATCACACGTGCACGTTGCGCTGCCCGACCGCGTTACGCAGCCCCGAACAGTTGTAGCAGCCGACGCAGCCCACACAGTTGGTGCAACGCGCGCAGCCCAGACATGCCACACAGCGCAGGCAGGCGAAACAGCCCAAGCAGCCGAGGCAGGCCTGGATGGCGAAAGACAGCACGGTGAGCGCACTTCCGGAAACCAGAGCGCTGCTGGCGGTGCCTATCGAGCCCGCGACGCCGGCGCTGGTGACTGTCGCGATGGAACCCGCTACACCGGCACTGCGCGCGGTGGCGATCGACCCGGCCACCGCGGCACTGCCTTCGGTGGCAATGGAACGTGCCACCGCGACGCTCCGCTTGGTCGCCACCGAGCCGGTCACCGCGCGCGACGGTGGTGTATCGGTCATGGCCTGGCCTCCTTGCCGTGGTCAAGTGTAGTGGCGGCGCGCGGTCGGGTTGGTGGAACCGCGGCCAGCAGATCTCGGGTGTAGTCCTGCTGCGGATCGGCGAACAGTTCTGCGGCAGGCCGATATTCGACAGCGCGGCCGTCGCGCAGCACCAGCACGTCATGGCTCATGCGCTGCACCACCGCAAGGTCGTGCGCGATGAACAAGTAGGTCAGGCCCAACTCGCGCTGCAATTCGGTGAGCAGATCCAGTACCCGAGCCTGCACCGAGACATCCAGCGATGCGGTCGACTCGTCGAGGATCAGCAGATCCGGTTCACCGGCCAGCGCGCGGGCAATGCTGACCCGTTGGCGCTGTCCGCCGGAAAGCTCGTGCGGGTAGCGCTGCGCGAAGTCCGGCGTGAGCCCGACGAGTTCGAGCAACTCCCCGACCCGACGCTGCCGGGCGCTGCCGCGGCGCGCCAGACCGTGGGTGCGCAGCGGCTCGGCGATCGCCGCACCCACCCGCCTCCGCGGGTTCAGCGACGAGAACGGATCCTGGAAGACCAGACTGATCCGTCGTCGCACCGCCTTGGCAGCCTTGCCGCGTACGGTCAGGACGTCGACCGGCTGCGCAGATCCGTGCAGCAGCGCGCGGCCGGCGTCGGGGGTGATCAATCCGGTGAGCGCCGCGGCGACGGTCGACTTGCCGGAGCCGGACTCGCCGACCAGACCCAGCGTGCTGCCGCGTCGAATCCGGAACGAAAGGTCCTGCACGGCATGCGCCTTGGTGCGTCCGGCGCCGGAGTCGGTGCTGAACGTGACATCGAGCCCGGCCACCTCGAGCAGCAGGGCAGCGGCGTCGGCGGTGGGCTGGTTGGCCCGCTCGGCGGTCTGATCGGCCGGCTCGTCGGGACCCGACGCGGCCACCGTCACCGGCCCGGGACCGCCGAGCAGCGGCCGCGCCGCCAGCAGTTCGCGCGTGTAGTCCGCGCGCGGCCGGTCGAAGACGTCGAGCACCGGTGCCTGCTCGACTGCGACGCCGTCGTGCAACACGGTGACCTGATCGGCGACCTGCCCGATCACGCCCAGGTCATGGCTCACCCACACCACCGCGGTACCGAAGTCGCGCTGCAGTGTGGCCACCAGATCGATGATCTGCGCCTGCGTGGTGACATCCAGTGCCGTGGTGGGCTCGTCTGCGATCAGCAGCTGCGGATCACAGGCCAACGCGATTGCGATCATCACGCGTTGCCGCTGACCGCCGGACAGTTGATGCGGATAGGAACCCAGCCGCGACTCCGGATCGGGCAGGCCGACCGCGTCCAACAACTCGAGCGCACGGGTGTGCGCGGCCCGCCGGGTGGCGTTGCGATGCGTCTGCAGGGATTCGGTGATCTGACGTTCCAGGGTCAACAGCGGGTTCAGCGATGTGCCCGGATCCTGGAACACAAACCCGATCCGTCCGCCGTGCACGGCGCGCAGCACCCGCGCCGGCGCCCCGACCAACTGCACGTCCCCGGCCAACCGCGCGGTGCCGCCGACCGAGGCGCCGGGGGCGTCGAGCAGGCCGGTGGCCGCCAACACCGTCATCGACTTGCCCGAGCCCGACTCGCCGACGATGCCGACCGTCTGCTCGCGCTCGACGTCGAACGAGACACCGCGCACAATCGCCCGGGCGCCGATGCGCACGGTCAGGTCGGCGACACTCAACATCGGCCCGCTCACTGGCCCCGCCTGGCTTCGATCACGGTGCGCTGCTTGGGATCGAGGACATCGCGCAGACCGTCGCCGAACAGGTTGAACGCCAACACGATCAGGAAGATGGCCGCACCCGGGAACACCGCCATCCACCAGGCCAACGTCACGAAGCCCTGCGAATCGAAGATCATCCGGCCCAGCGACGGCTGCGGCGGCTGAATGCCCAACCCCAGGAACGACAGCGCGGCCTCGGACAGGATTGCGAACGCCAACGACAGCGAGGTCTGCACGATCAACGGCCCGGAGATGTTCGGCAGCACGTGTCGAGTCAGGATCGTCAGGTGGTTGGTGCCGATGCTGCGTGACACCGAAACGTACGGTGCCGCCCGCACACTGAGCGTGCTGGCGCGGGCCACCCGAGCGAAGATCGGGGTGTAGACGATGCCGATCGCCAGCGTGGTGGTGCTCACTCCGGGGCCCAGGATCGCGACCACGGCCAGGGCCAACAGCAGCACCGGGAAGGCGAACATCACGTCGACCACCCGCATCAGCACCGCGTCGAGCCAGCCGCCGCGGTATCCGGCCAGCAGCCCGACCGCGACGCCGACCACCGCGGCGAACGCCACCGACACCACCGCGACCCGCATGGACGCCTGGATCGCCACCAACACCCGGGACAGCACGTCGCGACCCAGTTCGTCGGTGCCGAACCAATGCGCGGCATCCGGGCCGCGCAGGGCATTGGGCACGTCGATGTCGTTGACTCCGTACGGTGCAATCCAATTCGCGCCGACCGCGATCACCGCCGTGCCGATCAGCAGCACGGCGCTGAGCACAGTGATCGGGTTGTTCAGCAGCAGGCGCAGCGCCGACACCCGGGCGGGGATCGCAGCGGTCATGACAGCCGGATCCTCGGGTCGACGACCGCGTAGAGCAGGTCCACCAGCAGATTGATCAACAAGAACAGCGCCGCGATCAGCAGCACCGCACCCTGGATCACCGGATAGTCGCGGGCAGCGACCGCGTTGTAGACCAGCCGGCCCAGACCGGGCCAGGCGAACACCACTTCGACGACGATCACGCCGCCGAGGATGGTGGCCAGTTGGATCCCGGTGATGGTCAGGATCGGCACCAGCGCATTGCGCAGAATGTGCCGCCCGGTCACCACCCGAGCCGGCAGACCCTTGGACTTCGCGGTCCGCACATAACCCATTGCGGCGACCTCCAGCACGGCCGAGCGCACGTAGCGCGTCATGATTGCGCCGGCCACCATGGCGACGGTCACGCTGGGCAGGATCAAATGCCGCAGCCATCCGCCCGGATCCTCGAGCAGCGACCGGTAACCCGACGTCGGCAGCCACCCCAGCGTCGAGGAGAACAGCGCGATCAGCAGGATGCCCATCCAGAAATCCGGCACCGACACCCCGAACTGGCTTGCCACCCGGACGATTCCATCCGAGATCCGGCCTTCGCGCAGTGCCGACCACACGCCGGCCGGAAGCGCGATGAGCAACGCGATCAGCATGCCGGCCACCCCCAGGGACAGGGTCGCGGGTAGGCGTTCCAACAGCGTCACCGTCACCGGCTCGCCGTTGCGGAAGCTCACGCCGAGATCACCGCGCAGCGCCGAACCGACGTAGCCGAGGAACTGCTCGAAGATCGGCCGGTCCAGCCCGCTGGCGGCACGCAGCGCGGCATAGGACTCCGGTGTGTAGCGGGTGCCCAACGCGATCCGCACCGGATCCCCCGGCACCAGGTGCACCAGTGCGAACACCACCACCAGCACGCCGAGCAGCACGATCGCGGCGTGCCCGAGACGACGAAACAGGAAGCGGGTCATCGGGTTTGGTCACCCCCCAGAACGGCGGTGCGGAACCGGATCGCGCCGTCGCGGCGCGCCTGGTAGCCGGACAGCGCCGGAGTCCAGGCCTGGATGATCGACGGGTTGTACAGGTACAGGTAGCTGACCTGATCGGCGATCCGGGTGGCGGCCTCGGCGTAGACGTCGAACCGCCGGGTCCGGTCGGTGGTCACCCGCCCGGCGTCGAGCAGTTGGTCCACGCGGGGGTCGGAGAACTTCTGCGCATTGCTGGTGCCGTCGCTGTGGTGCTGGGCGTAGTAGAAGTCGTCCGGGTCGATGTTTCCCAGCCAACCCATCATCAGCATGTCGAAGTTGCCGGTGTTCTGCTGATCCAGCCAGGTCGCGAAATCGACCGTGCGGATGTTGACCGTAATGCTCAGCGGGGCAAGGTTGCCGGCGATGATCTGCGCTGTGGTCACGGTCTCCGGATACTCGTTGGTGACCAGCATGTCCAGGCTTTCCGGATGTGCGCCGGCCGCGTCGAGCAGTCGGCGGGCCTCGTCGATGTCGTACCGGTATCGGTCGTAGTGCACGTACCACGGGTTGCCTTCCGGGATGGCCAACTGATTGGCCGTCGCGGTGCCGTAACTGGTGGCGGTGATGATCGAGTCGCGGTCGATCGCGTAGCCGATGGCTTGCCGCACCCGCACGTCATTCCATGGTTCGCGGGCCTGATTGAGCGCCAGATACCAGTAGTCGTTGCTGGGCGTGACCGACACCCGGATCGAGTCGTCGTTTTCGAGCTGCTTGACCCGTTGCGGCGGAACCGAATCGGTCCAGTCCACCTCACCGGCCTGCAACGCCGACAGCGCGGTCGACGGGGTGGAGATGAACCGGTAGGTCACACCCGGGATCTGCGGTGCCCCCGCCCAGTGATCCGGGTTGGCTTTCAGGGTGATCGAATCGCCGGTCTTCTGGCCCGCGAACACGAACGGCCCGGTGCCGATCGGGTGAGTGGCGATCCGGCCGCTTTCCACGTTCTCGCGCTGCACGATCGCCATGCCCTTGAAACCGCCGAGATTGGTCAGCAGATTCGGGGTGGGATGCGCGACGGTGACGACGACGGTGTCCGGGCGCGGCGCGCTGACCGAGGTGACCGCACTGAATTTGTCGGCGTTGGCCAGCTTCTCGTCGATGATCCGCCGGTAGGAATACACCACGTCGTCGGCGGTCAACGGCCGGCCGTCATGCCAATGCACATCGGGGCGCAGCCGGAAGGTCCAGGTCAGCTCATCGGGGGAGACCTGCCAGGACTCGGCGAGCGCGGGCTGCATGGTCAGGTCGGCGTCGGGTTCGACCAGGGTGTCGAAGACGTTCTCCAACACCTCGAACGAGAAGTAGGCAGTGGTCTTGTGCGGGTCGAGTTGATCCGGTTCACCGGCGATCGCAGCGATCAACGCGCCGGCGCCGCCGTTGCCGAGGTCCACCCGCTGACCGGTCGTGCAACCGGTCAGCACGGCCACGACGATCAGCACAGCGGTCCACGCCGCTGCTCTGCTCATCGCCATCACCCAGCCTGTTCGGGTCCACGTATCGGTCCAGCGCCGTGGCAATGCGACGGTCTGTCGCCGTCATCACCCGATTCGACGCGGTGCCAACCCTACTCGCCGCGGCAACCTGGTTGGGGCCGATGGCCACACCGAGGCGACGATCGGAGACCGACCGCTATTCGGCCTCTTCCTCGCTGACTGTCGGGGCCGGCGCGGGCTTTTGCGGCTTCTTCGGCGCGAACGACTTCAACGCATCCGCGACGGCCTTGGCCGGGTTGGCGTGCTGGCCGAACCGCGGCCTGGGCTTGGTGTCCGATCCACCCGTGCCGGCCTCGCTTTGGGTTGCGTTGTCCGGCTTGGGATTCAACGGGTTCGGCTTGAAGACGTTGAACTTGGGCAGCTTCGGTTGCGGCAGATCGATTTTCGGCAGTTTGACCCGCGCCGGGCCGGACTCGGGGACGGACTGCGGTGCCGATGCATCGGAGTTCGTCGGCGGCGTCTGCGGGACGAGAACGTCTGGTTCGACGCGCTGTTGGGGCGTGTCGTCCTTGGCCACCAGCGCGGTGGACGGGGGCGGAGGAGCCGGCTTTGCCTGCGCGTCCTCAAGACCCTGCCCGACAGCGTCGGCGAAGCCGGTGGCCACGTTGACCGGATTCCACTTCTGCGGATCTGTGGGGAACAGCTGAGCCGGCGAGGGCTGGCTGTAATCGGTTCTGTCGTAACCGAGTTCGACCAGGTAGCGCAGCGGCGCGTCGAGCGCATCGATGATCGGTTCCGGCACGTTGAGCTGCTCGAGCGGCATCAGCAGCGGCAGCGTCTCGGTGGGGATGACGTAGTAATAGGTGCCGGTCTTTGCACCTTCAGGCCCCTCGGTGGTGTGGTCCTGGTAGAAGTCCGGGTTGTCTTGATCGATGCCGTCCAGCGCATCCGAGTCGAGATCCTGGGTGTCGCCGTGCAGATACACGATGCCCATGACGGCGTTCGCGGTGGCCAGCAAATTGAGCGGATACTTCGGGAAGTCCGACCAGCCCGAATACTGCCGCGCGATGTCGTAGGTCAGATCACCTTCGCTCGGGGTGGCGCCGTTGAACGTCACATCGAGGATCGGGATGTGCAGTCCGGAGAATCGGGCCAGCAGACCGCCGTTGGCCTTGTTCGGATTCTCGATCAGCACATAGGTGACGCCGGCGTCCGAGTTCGCGATCTTGTACACCGTCGCGACCACCGCGCCCTGCGAGAACGCGACGATGGTGTCGCCGTCGCTCACCACCCCGTCATTGCTCAACTGGGCCACACCCTCGGCCACAGATTGGTTCCAGGTGGGATCGCCCAAGCCGCCTTGCGAGATCGGCCAGAACCCACCGGGGTAGTCGACTATCGACGTCTGATCATCACCTGGGAAAGCGTGGTCGATGGCGCCCATCATGTTCTCGACGAACTGCTTCTGCTTGCTGTCCGTCCGAACATCGCCGATATTGGTGCCCGGGACGTAGTGCACGGTGTCATTGGTGAGCACCAAACTTGCGGTGATCGAGGGGGTCAGCCCGAGTGCGACTGCGCCCGCGGCGGCCACGCCGGCCATCCCGAGCACGCCGAGTGTCGGCCGCTTCGACTCGCGGGTCGATGCTTCCTCGTCCGCCGTCGGTGCGCGATGGCGCCCACTGGCTTTCCGCATGGAAGTCCCACCCCTTACGACAATGTCGTCCCTGTTTGGTGATAGTACGGCATGAATTTGCCGGGTGAACACATGCTCGCCGAAATCGGGGGTCCGGAGTTTCCCACCGGCAGGCTCCTTGTGGCCCTGCAAGGGCTGGTTGTGCTGGGCTGATCCACCGCCCCCTGGGTGGAGTCAGGCTCTCGGGCCCGACGAAATGCGCGCCGTAGCGCGCCCGCAGCAAATGTTGCCAGGAGCGTCAATTTTCGGCCGGCGTCGTTGCCGATGTGACCGCCGTTGCCGACGGGACCCGCGGCGCAACGCGGTAACGCCGGCGGCTCGGAAAACGAGATCTTGCATGAGGAACCTCTTTGGGATGGAAGCGGATGTCTGAGCCAGTTAGCCAAGCGCTGGGCCTGTCCATCGGCACCAGCTCGTTGGTCGCGGTCACGGCGGCCCGCGCCGTGCGGCGCGCCCCGACCCTGACCCTGCCCACCGGGACGATCACCGACTTCGTCGACCGGGTCGGTGATCCGATCGGGATTCTGGCCCCGGACGGCGGCAGCCATCGCGCCGAACGGTTGCTGGCCGAGGCGCTGCGGGAGGCCGCCCAGCAGGCCACCAGCGGACAAACCTGGCCCGACATCGCCGCCGTCGCGCATCCGGCGCATTGGACCCCGGCTGCTGTCAGGGCCCTGACCAGCGCGCTCACCAAGATTCCGCAGTGGTCGCGGCGGCGCCCGGAAGTGCTCTCCGAGGTGACTGCCACCGTCACCGCGCTGCAGCGCGATCCGGGATTGCCGGCCCACGGCGTGCTGGTGCTGTGCGATTTCGGCGCCACCGGCACCAGCCTGACGCTGCTGGACGCGTCCAATCGGTGCCAACCGCTGGGTCCGACTGTGCGGCACACCGACTTCTCCGGAACGCTGATCGACCAGATCCTGCTCAGCCACGTGGTGGACCAACTGGCCGCGGCCGGCGCCGTGGACCTGGACAGCACGTCGGCGATCGGTTCGCTGTGGCGACTGCGTGAGCAGTGCCGGGCCGCCAAGGAGAGATTGTCGGCGAACAGCGTGACCGCGCTGCCGGTGCAGCTGCCCGAGTTCCGCGGCGACGTGCGCCTGACTCGCGCCGAGTTGGACGCCGCGTTGCGTGCCCCGTTGAGCGAACTGCTCGACGTCCTGCACGACACCCTGGGCCGCGCCGGTGTGCACCTAGCCGACCTGACCGCGGTGGCCACCACCGGCGGCGGAGCCGGCATCGCGGCGGTCACCACCACCCTGTCCCAGCAGCTGCGGGTTCCGGTACTCACGTCGCGCCGACCCGCGCTGTGCGCCGCCGTCGGCGCGGCGCTGCACGCGACCCGCGATCCGCGGCAAGAGGCAGCGACGACGATGACCCCGACCATGGCGGCGCCCTCGGCGGCGACGACGGCTGCCAGTTCGGTTCCGGTGTTGGCGTGGTCGGCCGAGGATCCCGACGTCGGTGACGATCTCGTCGCGTTCGAGGAGGAACCCGACGGTCTTTCCGGGGCGCGTCCGCAGGTTCAGTTCGAGCCCGAGGACACCCCGGTGCTGCCAGTGCGGTGGTATCAGACGTCGTTGGCGTCGACGGTGGCCGCCGCCGCGATGTTCCTGGCCATCGTCGGGGTGACGGGCATCGTGCTGACCAACAACGCGGATTCCGCGCCGTTGGCCGAGCCGGCACTGAGCATCACCACCGTCCCGGTGGCCACTCCGGACGACGAATTGGCCGCTTCGGGCGCGCAGCCGCCGCTGACCATCGCCGCACCCACCCAGGTGGCCGCGCCCAAGCGGACCGTCACGGCGGTGCCTGCCCCCACCAAGACCGCCAACGTGGTGCGCCAAGCCGCGCCCGCGCAGACCCGGGTGGTGCAACGCCAAGCGCCTCAGGTGCCTGCCGCCGCGCCGGCACCGGACCCTGCGCCGGCCGTCGTCCCGGTGCCCGCGCCCATCCCGGTACTCGTCCCGATCCCGCTTCCGCAGCAGACCGTGACGCAGACCGTGAGCCCCACGGCCACACCGACTTCGGCCGTGGAGCCGACTGCGCAGCCCGAGCCCACCCAGGAACCGGAGCCGACCCAGGCGCCGACCCAGGAACCGGAGCCGACCCAAGAACCCGAGCCCACCCAAGAGCCCGAGCCGACCGCCGAGCCGACCCAGGAACCTGAGCCGACCCAAGAGCCCGAGGCTCCGGCCGAACCGACGACCCCGACCGAACCGACGACCCCGACTGAGACCCCGACCGAATTGCCCGGCTAGCCTGAGGTTTCGGGCAGGTAGTCGCTGCCGTCCCAGACCAGCGTCCGCTGGGTGATCTCGCCGCGATCGCAGTCCGGGTCGCAGGTGTTGTGCGACTGATGGATTCGATACTCGCCGTCCGGTCCGGGGCCGACCAGCGACGCGTAGTAATAGGCGTGCTTACCGCGGTAGTGGATTTCATCGCCGGCCCAGCCGATGTCGGCGAAACCGTCCGATTGCGGAATCAGCACCAAGATCCCGTCGTAGCGACCCGGGTTGTAGTTGATGAACACGTTGCCGGTGGCATCGGTCGGCGGGTCGGCGAACGACAGCGCCGTGGCGATCACGTCGACGGGTATGGCCGGCAAGGTTTCTCCGGTGCCCAACACCGTCGCGATGCAGCCGCGGCTGGACGTCGTGTTCCCGTCGTCGAGGGTGAGGAATACCCGCGCGGTGCCGAGTTCGTCGTTGTCGATGTCGGTGTAATCCAGCACCTCGCCGGTGCATCCGCTGTCACTGGGCGGCTGATCGGGGAACTCGAGGACCCGCTGCGACTGCCACGGCAGCCGGAACTCGCCGATGCTGTCCGAGTCGCCGGCCGAACAGCCGCTCAGACCGGCCGTAACGAAAGCGGCGGCCAGCATCAGGGCACCAACCGACCTCATCACGCCGCCGAACACCTCCCCAACCTGTGCGCCGCTGCGACCAGTGGAGTGCGCGGGCGCCGCAGCCGCCCCGGAATATACCTGCGCGGCGGTCAATTCGTTCGGGGCACCTTCACCAGCACCACTTTGGCCAGCGGAATGTGCATCTGTACCGGCTGATCCGCCAACCGGACCGCGACGTCGCGCTCCAGCAGCTCGCAGACCTGCACGGCGCGACCGGGATGGTCGTCGGCGTCCAGTCCGCGCAGCAGGGTGTCGAACACCGCGACACGCAGGAACGACGCCCAGCGCGCCCCGAACGCCTCGGCGTCTTGATCCACCCGGTACTGCCCGTAGAACCGGTCCTCGGCGTCGAAGATCTCCAGGTGTTCCACCGCCAGGCCTTCGAATCGGTCCTTGGGGGCGAACGGTGCCACGAAATCCTGGGCGCTACGCCCGACGATCGGGATCGTCATGGCGCGCAACTCGTCGGCCGAGATCACCTTGGCGCTCACCAGATCCTGTAGGCCGCCGTAGATCGCGTCGACCAGCGGACGCATCCCGAGTTCGCCGTCTTCGTCGATGCCCATGGTCAGCACCACGAGCCGACCCGCGGGAGCCAACTCCCTTCCGCGGAACGCGATGAACTCATGCCAGTCGGTGGCGGCCTGACGCGCGCAGGCGCTGCGGATCTGCGGGTCGGCGCTGTAGGCGGGCAGCACATGGTCGTCGATGCCGGGCGGGGTGCGGGAAAGCCAGTGGATGGCCCATGAAGACCAACCCAGGTTGACGCTGTGCGACGGCAGGATCTGCTCGTAGAACGATCGGCCGACCGCCGCGAAGTACACCGCCGGGTCGCGGTGCCGGTAGCTGTCCGGGTCGGTCGCCAGGGTGCGGAAGGTCTCGGTGAAGTCGTTCTCGGCGATGTCGGTGTGCACCACCAGGATCGGCTGCTCGGGTGGGGTGCGCTCGCGTAGCCTGCTGATCGCCGCGTTCACCGGCAGCAACGCGTTGTGGCCGGTGGCGGCGCCGTAGTCGGCGATCACGATCGGCTGCGGCGGCTTGGGTAGCGGCACGTTTGCGGCCGCCGTCACGAAAAGCTCTGTGGTTTGCGCCAACCCGGCGGCCTGCAGCCGAGAGGCGGCGGTGTAGGAGCCGCTGTCCTCGGGTTCGGGACGCACCACGATGCTGGACTCTGGCATGGCGCTAACCTCGGCGGCGCCGGCGGAGCAGCAAGCCCACCACGATCCCCACCACCAGCAGGCCGGTGAAGAAGAACCACACCGGCAAGCTCACGGTCGCCCACAGGATGTGGATGTCGGTGCGGTCCCGGTTCTGCGCGATGAAGATCGCGGCCAGCGCGATCAGGATCAGCGCCACCCAGTAGCGCAGCGCCACCCGACGAGTCCGCCCACCCGTGGAATGCTCGACATCTTCGGTGGGCATGGCGACCTCCTGGACGGTGGGCGAGTGCTACTTCGAACGGTAGTCGTCGGAGCGGCCGCATGAAACACTTCGGGCCATGAGTGGTTCGGGTAAGGCGCCGCGCCTGCTGTTGAGCTCGGCGATCACCATGCTGGTGCTCGGCTTCGTCGGCTTCTTGACCGCACTGCTGCTCAACGTGTTCGTCTTCGATGATTTCGACGCCTACGGCGAGGTCCCGATCCCGGGCGAGGAGACCCTGCACCTGCCGGCCGGTGAGGTCACCATCGCGTTCCACGCCGTGACCGTCGGCGGGGGCGGCGCGGGCCTGCCGATCCCGCGGCTGAGCATCGGGATCACGGCGCCCGACGGCGTACCCGAGCCGACCCTGGTGGAAAGCATCGGCGGCAGCACGACGGTGAACAACGATGCGCGGGTGCGCGTTTGGGTCGCTCAGGTCGCCGAAGAAGGGGACTATCAGATCTCCACGGACGGCGACGTCGGCGCATTCCTGTACCCGAGGCTGGCGTTCGGGCATCCGAGTCCGTGGGGTTGGGTGCCGTGGGCATTCGGCGCGGTGTTGGCGGTCGGCGGGATCGACCTGGTGGTGGCGTTGGTCTGGCTGGGCCGCAACCGGGCGTCGCGCGATGCCGCCGAGCCGACCGACGTCGAGCAGGCGTTCGGGCGTGACTTCGAACCGGAGTTGCAGCAGCACCGCGCACCCGTCCCGACCGAGTTCACCGAGCCCGCTGACCCTCCGACAGCGCGCCACTCCTATCAGCCCACCGATCAGGGCGTCCGGATCCAGCAGCTGAAAACCCTGGCTGCGCTGCGGGATTCCGGTGCACTGACCCAGCAGGAGTTCGAGGCCGAGAAACGCCGCGTACTCGAGGGCAGCTAGGTCTCGAGGGCAGCTAGTGGCCGCGCGCCACCCAGTCGTCGTAGTTGACCAGTTCGTCGCCGATCCGGGTGGTGTCGCCGTGGCCGGTGTAGACCACGGTGTCGTGCGGCAGCTTGCCGAGTTTGTCCTTGATCGAGCCGAGGATGGTCGGGAAATCCGAGAACGACCGTCCGGTGGCGCCCGGCCCACCCTGGAACAGCGTGTCCCCGGAAAACACCGCACCGAGTGCCGGTGCGTACAGGCAGGTCGAGCCGGGGGAGTGCCCGGGAGTCTCGATGGCGTGCAGTTCGATGCCGTCGGCGCGCAGCACGTCGCCGTCAGCCAGAGTGCGGAACTCGTTGTCCGGGTGCGTCATTCGCCACAACATGTCGTCGGCCGGGTTCAGCAGCACCGGGGCGTCCAGCTCGGTGGACAGCTGCGGCGCCACGGTGATGTGGTCGTTGTGGCCGTGCGTGCAGACCACCGCCACCACGTGCCGGCCGCGTACCGCGTCCTTGATCGCGGTCGCGTCGTGCGCGGCGTCGATCACGATCACTTCCTTGTCGTCGCCGACGATCCAGATGTTGTTGTCGACTTCCCAGGAGCCGCCGTCGAGCTCGAAGGTGCCGCTGGTGACGAGGCGTTCGATGCCGGCTTGCGTCATTTCAGCACCACCACCGAGCGCAGCACGGCACCCTCGTGCATCTTGTGGAACGCGGCTTCGACCTCGTCGAGCCCGATGCGTTCGGTGACGAACTTGTCCAGCGGCAACCGGCCCTGCCGGTACAGGCTGACCAGGGTGGGGAAGTCGCGCTCGGGCAGGCAGTCGCCGTACCAGGACGACTTCAGCGCGCCTCCGCGGGAGAAGAAGTCCACCAGCGGCATCTCCAGGGTCATGTCCGGGGTGGGCACGCCGACCAGTACGACGGTGCCGGCCAGGTCGCGCGCGTAGAACGCCTGCTTCCAGGTTTCCGGGCGCCCGACGGCGTCGATCACGACGTCGGTGCCGAACCCGTCGGTCAGGTCCTGGATGGTCTCGACGACGTCGAATTCCCGTGCGTTGATGGTGTGTGTGGCGCCGAAATCGCGGGCCCAGTCCAGCTTCTTGTCGTCGGTGTCGACGGCGATGATCTGCCGGGCGCCGACCAGGGCCGCCCCGGCGATCGCGGCGTCACCGACGCCACCACAGCCGATCACCGCGACCGTGTCGTCGCGGTTGACCGCGCCGGTGTTGATCGCCGCGCCGATGCCGGCCATCACGCCGCAGCCCAGCAGTCCGACCACCGCCGGGTCGGCTTCCGGATCGACCTTGGTGCACTGGCCTTCGTGCACCAGGGTCTTGTCGGCGAACGCGCCGATGCCGAGTGCCGGGGTGAGCTCGGTGCCGTCGGTCAGCGTCATCTTCTGGGTGGCGTTGAAGGTGTCGAAACACAGGTGCGGACGACCGCGCTTGCAGGCCCGGCACTGGCCGCACACCGCGCGCCAGTTCAGGATCACGAAGTCGCCCACCTCGACGTTGGTGACGCCGTCGCCGATCGCCTCCACGGTCCCGGCCGCCTCGTGGCCGAGCAGGAACGGGTACTCGTCGTTGATGCCGCCTTCGCGGTAGGTCAGGTCGGTGTGGCAGACGCCGCATGCGATGACGTCGACCACCACCTCGCCGGGGCCTGGGTCGGGGATGACGATGTCGACGAGCTCAACGGGCTCGCCCTTCTTCCGGGAAATCACACCGCGCACTGTCTGACTCATGCCTACAACCTAGTGCCTGCCGCAAGGCCATGAGCTCGGACTCGACCTGGACTGGAATGGTGTCTGGACGATTGCCCAGACGGCCACGGCGGATTAGCGTCAAAAGGCGTGGGGGTACAGGTTCGAAGCGACGTACTGGTGGCCGCGCGCGCCGCACACCAGCGTCGGGACTGGCATGCCAGCTATGCCGGCTTCGAACAGGCCAGTGCTGATGGGCCATTGGCGACCGACGACCTCGATGCGCTGTCGCTCGCGGCCCTGCGGCTGGGCCACGTCAAGCAGGCGACCCTTGCCGCCGAGCGGGTGTTCGCGACGTTGGTGCGCTCCGATCCGACGGCCGCGGCCGTCAAGGCCGACGAACTCGCGCTGGCCTGGCTGGTGCGCGGCGACCTGAACATCGCGCAGGGCTGGATGAACCGCGCACGCCGGCTGCTGGTGGGTGCCGAAGAAGGGCTGGCGCACGGCTATCTGTGTTACCTGGATGCCGCGCTGGCTGTGGCGAACCAGGATCTGGACGCGTTGGCCGCCCACGTCGGCAGATTGGCTGAACTTGCGCGCAGCCAGGACATGCCGGCGTTGACCGCGCTGGCGCTGATCGGCGACGGTCTGCAGCAGCTGCTGAGGGCCCAGACCAAGCAGGGCTACTTGCTGATCGACGAGGCGATGCTGTCGTTGATGGCCGATCAGCTGCCGATCGAATGGGTCGGCGACATCTACTGCACGGTGCTGGCGCACTGTCACAAGCTTGCCGACCTGCCTCGGATGCGGTCCTGGACGCGTTCGATGGAGCAGTGGTGCGGGGTGTCCGGCTCGGTGCCCTACGGCGCGGTGTGCGACGTGCACCGGCTGCAGATCGAGGTGGCCACCGAGGACTACCGTCGGCTGGCCGAACGTCTGGACCAGGTGAGTCGGCAGCTCGAGGACTGCAACCGGTGGGCGGCGGCCGCGGGCTACTACGAGCTCGGTGAGGTGCGCCGGTTGATCGGTGATTTCGCCGGGGCCGAGCAGGCCTTCGAGCGCACCCGCTTGCTGGGGCTGGACCCGCAACCGGGTGCGGCGCTGCTGGCCTGCCGGCGTGGCGACCCGCCCTCGGCGCTGACCCAGATCCGTCTTGCGCTGTGCGAGCCCGACCGGTTGGGCCGGGTGCGGCTGTTGCGCGCCGCGGTCGAGGTCGCACTCGGCTGCGATGCCCTCGATGATGCCGAAAACCATTGTGCTGAACTGGAAGCCGAGGCGCTGGCGTTCGGCACGCCGGGTTTCCTGGCCTGGGCGGCGCATGCCCGCGGGACGATCCAGGTCCGCCGCGGGCGCTTCGAGGACGCGTTGACGTCGCTGCAGGCAGCGTTGCGTGAATACCGGGTGCAGCGATCTCGGTATGAGACCGCTGAGGTCTACGAGTGGATGGCGTTGGCCCATCGCGGCCTGGGTTCCGAGGCGGCCGCCGCAGCCGATGCGGCAACCGCCGACAGCATCTACGCCCAGTTGGGTGTGGCGCCGTCTGGGATCTGCGGGACCGCGACGCCGGGCGGGTTGACCCGGCGCGAACACGAGGTGTTGTCGCGCATCGCCTCGGGCGCGACCAACCGGGAGGTCGCCGAGCAGCTGTGTGTCAGCGACAAGACGGTGGCGCGGCATCTGGCCAACATCTACGCCAAACTCGGGGTGTCCACGCGCACCGCGGCCGCCAACTGGGCCTTCAAGCACGGTGTACTCACCGAAGCCGACCGATCTACATAATCTGCACCATTCGGTGACGTCCAAAACGCATGATCTGCCGGATGTGCACGACGGCACCGACTCCTTAGCGTCGTGCCATGACCACACTGGAAACGCGCGACAGCGCAGCCACAGATCCGGCCGAGGAATTCGGCGCCCGGATGATCGGCATCCTCAACGACGCTGCCACCGCGATCTTGTGCAGCATCGGTCACCAGACCGGACTGTTCGACACCCTGGCCGACCTGCCGCCGGCGAGCAGCGTGCAGATCGCCGACGCTGCCGGGCTCGACGAACGCTATGTGCGCGAATGGTTGGCCGGTCTGGTCGCCGCGAAGATCATCGATTACGACCCGACTGCCGCCAGCTACCTGTTGCCGGCGCATCATGTGCCCGCGTTGAGCCGCTCCGGTGGCCCCGACAACGTCGCCAAGCTGGCCCAGTACATCTCGATCTTCGGTGAGGTGGAACAGCAGATCATCGGCTGCTTCCGGCGCGGCGGTGGACTGCCGTACTCGGCGTTCCCGCGGTTCCACGCGGTGATGGCCGAGGAGAGCGGCGGCGTGATCGACGCGGCCCTGATCGACACCACCCTGCCGTTGGCCGACGGGCTGTGCGAGCGGCTGCGCGCCGGTATCGACGTCGCCGACATCGGTTGCGGCAGCGGGCATGCCGTCAACGTGATGGCCCGAGAATTCCCGAACAGCAGGTTCACCGGGTACGACTTCTCGCCGGCGGCATTGGCCACCGCCACCGCGGAGGCCGCCGACCTGGGGCTCACCAACGCCCGGTTCGTGGCTCTGGATGTTGCCGAACTCGATGCCACCGAGGCCTTCGATGCCATCACAGTGTTCGACGCGATCCACGACCAGGTGGATCCGGCTCGGGTGCTGGCCAACATCCAGCGTGCGCTGCGGCCGGGCGGACAGTTGCTGATGGTCGACATCAAGGGCTCCAGCAACCTGGAGGACAACATCGACATCCCGTGGGCAACATTGTTCTACACGATTTCGACCATGCACTGCATGACGGTGTCGTTGTCGGCCGGCGGCGCGGGGCTGGGCACCATGTGGGGCGAGCAACTGGCCACCGCGATGCTCGAGCAGGCCGGTTTCGCCGACGTCACGGTGTGCGACATGCCGGCCGATCCGTTCAACACCTACTTCGTGGCGCACAAGGATTGATCGCGACTACTCGTCGCTGAAGAAAAACCCCTGCGCTGATCGGTGCTCGGCGTAGCCTCCCGACCAGGTGGTTCGACGCCCGTCGGGGGGAGTCTGTGATGTCGGAATCGGTAGAGAAGTGCGAGGTCTGCATCGTCGGGGCCGGTCTGGCCGGGATGAACGCACTGTTCGTCGCCAGTCGGTACCTGGCGCGCGACCAACGGGTGATCCTGGTGGATCGCCGCCAGCAGGTCGGCGGGATGTGGGTGGACACCTATCCGTATGTGCGGCTCCATCAACCGCACGGCGTGTTCACTGCGGGCAACATCAAGTGGACATTGGGACGCGAGCGCGGCTACCTGGCTTCCAAGGGTGAAGTGCTCGACCATTTCGAGCACTGCCGGCAGGTGATCGAGCAGGACCAGCGCGTCGATGAATTCTTCGGCTGGACACTGGAATCCGATGAGGAGTTCGACGGCGGTGTGCGAGTGCGCTGCCGGGCCGCCGACGGTCGCAGCGTGACGATTGAGACGAAGAAGCTGATCAAGGCCTACGGCTTTCAGGTCGAGGGAAAGGACCCGTTGCCGCTGACCAGTCAGAGTGTGAAATCGGTGTCGCCCGATGACTGCGACATGCGCTCCGGGCCGCTGCACGACGACACCGCGCCGGTCTGGGTGATCGGTGGCGGCAAGACCGCGATGGACACCGTGTACACCTTGTCTCGCGCCTGTCCGGGCCGCGAGGTGAACCTGCTGGCCGGCGGTGGAACGTTCTTCAGTAACCGCAAACTGCTGTTCGCCGAGGGTCGGTCTCGATGGCTCGGCGCCGCGACGCCGGGCAGTGGGCTGGTGGCAGAGTGTGCGGCCCGCTTCGACGGCACCAATGAAGACGAGGTGTGGGATTGGCACCGCTCGAACTACGGTCTCGCGGTGACACCGGAAGTCGGGAACTACGTGGCCGGGTTGCTCTCCGAAGCCGAGCAGCGCGCGATTCTCTCCGCGTGCGGCCAGGTGGTGACCGATCACCTCGTCGATGTCGTCGACACCGAGTCCGGGCCGCAGCTGCAGCTGCGCAGCGGTGCCAGTGTGGCGGTACAGCCAGGGAGCTGGTTCGTCAACTGCACCGGCTACCTCACCCATCTCCACCCACCGTATGAGCCGTACACGTCATCGAGTGGCAACACGCTGTCCATCCAATCCCGCTCGGCCACCATGAGTCTGACGTCGTTCGGGGCCTACTTCGGCACGCATCTGCTGCTGTCCGGCCAACTCCGCGACGTCCCGCTGTACGAACTGGACACCTTTGAGCTGTACCGCAGATCACGAAAAGCCTTCCCGTACACTCTCTTTGCATTGGTGCAACACAACATGAGTCACTACGCCGATGCGCTGCCGATGTCGGCCTTCCGGGAATGCGGGCTGGATTTCGACCTGTGGTACCCGTTGCCGAGACGGTTGTTCACCCTGCTGCAGTTCATGCGCACGCATCGGGCTGACCGGGTACGCGCCCGCCAGGTACTCGACACCGTGCACGACCGCTTCGACGTACGGTGCGGTCCACTGACCTTCGAAACCCAAAAGACATCCTGATGGACCAATATCGGCGCGGTGATCTGACTTTCGACGGCCTGGACCTCGGACCGGCAGACGGACCGCCGGTGCTGCTGCTGCACGGCTTCCCGCAGTTCAACACCAGCTGGATCCCGGTGGCGCAGCGGTTGACCGAGCGCGGATACCGCTGTCTGGCACCCAACCAGCGCGGCTATTCACCGGGAGCCCGCCCGTCGCGGCGGCGCGACTACGTCGGTGAACAGACCGTCGGCGACGTCGTCGCACTCATCGACACGCTCGGGGTGCCGCAGGTGCACCTGGTCGGGCACGACGCCGGTGCCGGCGCCGCGTGGGGGACTGCGATGTTGCATCCCGAACGGGTGGCGTCCGTGACGACGCTGTCGGTGCCGCACCCAACGGCGTTCTTCAAGGCGATGGCGACCAGCCGACAAGCGCTGGCCTCCTGGTACGTCTACTTCTTCCAGCTGCCGCGAATCCCGGAGTGGTTTCTCAGCCGGCGTGGCGGTCGCGGCTTCACCTGGATGGTGGGCGACTACTGCGGCCAGTCACCGGAGCGGGCCGCGCGTGACTGGCAGGCGATGGCGGATTCCGGCGCGCTCACCGCCGCGCTGACCTGGTATCGCGCCATGCCGCTGAACAAGCCCGGCGTGTTGCGCATCAAGTCGACGGTGCCGACCATGTTCATCTGGAGCGACGGCGACATCGCGGTACGGGAGAACGGCGCGCTGGACACCGCCAACTACGTCACGGGCGACTACCGCTTCGAGCGGATTGTCGGCGCCTCGCACTGGCTGCCCGACGAGCGCCCCGACCAGATCGCCGATCTGCTGCTGCAGTGGTTCGAGGCTCATCCGTTGCCGGCCTGATCGCGTGCAGTCGCACGTAGGCTGAGCGGCGATGAGTGCACTCGATGTGATCGCTGATTGGCCCGTACCGAATGCTGCCGCCGCGGTAGTGGATTCCTCCGGGGTGCTGGCCACCCACGGTGACACCGCCGCCCGGTTCCGATTGGCCTCGGTGACCAAGCCGCTGGTGGCCCGGGCCGCGCAGGTGGCGATCGAGGAGGGCGTCGTCGACCTGGATACCCCGGCCGGACCCGAGGGCGCCACGATCCGGCACCTGCTGGCGCACGCCTCCGGCCTGTCGATGCTGGATGACTCCATCCTGGGGAAGCCGGGCGCCCGGCGGATCTACTCCAACACCGGCTTCCGGGTGCTCGCCGAAACCCTCGAGGCGGCCAGCGGCATCGAGTTCGGCCGCTATCTGCGCGAGGCGATCTTCGAGCCGTTGGGGATGGCGAACTCCGCGTTGGACGGCGGAGCCGCTACGGCCGGCTACGGTGCCGAATCCACCGTCGATGATCTGACCAAGTTCGCCGCTGATTTGCTGAACCCCACCACGGTGTCGGCGGCCATGCACGCCGAGGCGATCTCGGTGCAATTCCCCGGTTTGCGCGGCGTGTTGCCCGGCTACGGGTCACAGAAGAATAACGACTGGGGCCTCGGTTTCGAGCTGCGCGACACCAAGTCGCCGCATTGGACAGGCGCGGCGAACTCGTCGGGCACCTTCGGTCATTTCGGCCAATCAGGCACGTTCATCTGGGCAGATCCGGTCAACGAGCTGGCTTTGGTGGTGCTCACCGACCGCGATTTCGGGGACTGGGCGCATCCGCTGTGGCCCGCGGTCTCTGATGGGGTCCTGAGAGAATTCCGCGCACACTAGCGCAACACGTGCCTCACAAGGCACAATAGACACGCGCGACACACAAATTCGTGACGCTCCAGTTCGAAGAGGCCGTTGGGGAAGACGTCCCTCGTCGAAACAAAGGAGCAGCCGATGCGTGCGTCGAACCAGTTCGCCGACGCGACGACAGGTGTGGTCTACATCCACTCCTCTCCCGCGGCGGTATGCCCACATGTCGAGTGGGCTCTTTCGTCGACCCTGAATGCCAGGGCGAAGCTCACCTGGACCCCGCAACCAGCCATGCCCGGACAGTTGCGCGCGGTGATCAACTGGGTCGGCCCGGTGGGTACCGGGGCCGCGCTGGCCGATGCGCTGCGGTCCTGGTCGGTGCTGCGCTTCGAGGTCACCGAGGACCCGAGCTTCGGTGTCGACGGGCAACGGTTCTGCCACACCCCGCAGCTGGGGCTGTGGAGCGGGGCGATGAGTGCCAACGGCGACACCATGGTCGGCGAGATGCGGCTGCGCGCCCTGATGGCCGACGGCGCCGATGCGCTGGCCGCCGAACTGGACACCGTGCTGGGCACGGCGTGGGATGAAGCACTCGAGCCCTACCGCAATGGTGGCGACGGCGCCGAGGTCAGCTGGCTCAGCCGCGGTGTTGGTTGACGTTCAGTCCCGCTGCCACAGGCAGTAGCCGCGCAGCGTGACTGTGAACAGGTGGTTGCTGACCTCGATGGCCAGTGGCTGACCCGGGTCCGCGGAGAACGCCTCGGGCTCTGAGGTCTCGCCCGCTCGGATCACGTCGACGCGCTCTGCGCTGCACTGCGTTTCATTGGTCTGCGGCGAACCCGTCCAGGTTCCGGCCATGATCTCCGGGTTGCGGCGGCCCTGCCCGTGCAGCGTCAACGGGTCGCCGGTGGTCAGCCAACGATCCGAGGACGGGTAGGGGTCCCGGTAGCGCTGCCAGCTGCCGTCCTGGCACTCGAGCAAGTTCTTGGCGTTGCTCGGGGTGTCGGCGGCGTCGGGTAGCGCAGTGAGTGCCCCGTCGAGGTCTGAACTGCAGGCCGAACCGGCCTGTGGCGCAACGTTCGCCGTCGGGTCGGGGGTGGGCGTGGGTTCGGCGTGGGCCGCACATGCGCTGACCACGGCCGCGGTCAGCGCAGCCGTGGCCAGTGCCGGGATGTGACGACGCATCAGCTACTGGATCGTCAGCTTGCTCAGGTCGGCCCGCATCATCCGGACGTTGTAGCCGTCCCACTGAGACAGGTTGTAGTACAGGTACTTTGCGTTGGCCTCGCCCACGACGGTGGAATCACCGGAAATCGGGTTGATCATCGGGGCGTACATGCTCGAGTTCTGGCCGTAGTAGTCGTTGCCCTGCAGGGTGGTCGCATTGGACCACTTGCCCTGCGGTGAATCCGACACCCGCATCACCACGTTGTTGGCGCCATCGGTGTAGGTGACGACGTACTTGTCGAGGAACGGGTTGTACTGCACCGACATCTCGCTGACGTTGCCGTTTGCGCCACCTGCGTTGAGGAAGCCGCCCGCCTCGAACCAGGACGGGAACACCAGTTTGAGCAGGCTCTCGAACGGCTTGACGAAGACGCCGAGGATCCCGCTGCTGGGCAGTATCGAACCAGCGCCTTCGGCCGTGATGACGGCCTTGGCCTGGGTGGGATCGCCCTGCACCCAATTGCCGCTGCCGTCTGCGTTGTCGCCGGCGTAGTACTGATATTCGTCCAGGTCGGTGATCTTGCTCTCGGCCACCCGGGCGACGTACGCCGAACCCTGCCGGCCGGACGGCGTGCCGTAGACGTAGACGTACTGTTCGCCTTCGCCGACCGCGCCGCCGGTCCAGGAATCGGCGTCGTCCTTGTCGCCATAGACCATGGCGTTCTGCTGGAAGTTCTTGTCGGTGGCGGCCTTCCGGACGGTGCTTTCGTCAATCGTCCACGTCTTGCCGCCGTCGGTGGACACGGCGGTGGCCGCCCAGTTGGTGGTCCAGCTGCCGGCCTGGCCCCACTCCCGAATCGACATCACGGTGGCGTACTGGGTCATCACCGGCTGGCCGTCGGCGTCGTAGACCTGCTGGCCCTCCGCATCCCGCACGGGAACAGCGATTCCGGCGGTCGGGATCAAGGTGTAGGTGGTCGTGCCCAGGTCGGCGTCGACGGCGTCGGGAGAGATGATCTGGGCAGCGCCTGCGCGGTTTCCTCCGGTCCCGTACCACGTCGGGATTCCCGGCGGGTTCTCGGCGGCCCCGGCGCGGATCAGCGCATCCGTGAACGACATGCCGTTGTTGAGGTCCCAGTCACTGGACCGGAACAACACGTTGTTGCGCCAGTCTCCGGTCATGCCCGATTCGCTGTAGGTGTCGCCGAACAGGGTGTAGATGACCGGCTTACCGGTAACTGGATCGTTGTAGCCGCTGTCCCACATGATGCCGAGGTCGGTGCCCGCGACATACCAATGACTGGTGTTGCTGTTCGGGCCGGTGACCCAGCCGGTCTGCGAAGAGCTGGTCGACCCGGAAATGACCGGTGCCGCAGTCTGTCCGGGACCGACGATGACCGTGCCCGGGGCCGCGGCGTCGGTGGTCACCAACGCCATCTGCTGGATCTCGGCGTCGGTCCGCAGGGTCGGCTCGCCCTCGGCCACGGTGTCCTCGACGTCGCCTGGTGACACCAGTGTGTTGCCGTTCGGGTTGATGGCGCTGGCGAATTCCCGTCGCGCCCAGGCCATCAACGCCCAGGCGGCCGGTGGTCCGCCGGGTGCCACCGGGGTGGCTCCGGCGCCCAGCGGCGACAAGCCGACCGCGGCCAACAGCGCCGACACCACGGGTGCGGGGCTCGGTGTCGCGGCCTCGATCGGCGCGGCATCGTCGCCGGCGGCTGCCAAGGGCGCGATCGGAGCGGCTGCGCCGAGCTTCGGCGTCGCTGCGGTGACGACGGTAGTCGGCAGGTCGTCGAGCGTGTTGATCGCGGTCTGCGCGCGCCGGGTCACGGCCTTGCTCACCGCACTGGTCGCCGCGCGGACGTTGACGAGCACCGCGTCCGGCCGGGCCGGCCGACGCAGGTCCGGGACGGCGGTGACGGCCTCGGGGATGATCCGATCCCGGGATTTGGTCTCGGATTTCGTGGCGGTCTTCTGGACCTGCTCGACGGCGGGCGCGGCGGGCTTGGCCGGAGTGGCCGCCGCCGGGTCGGTGGGCTTGGTGCTCGCCGCCGGGAGTTGGGGCAGCCGGATGCCGATTCGCTCGCCGAGGTCGGCCAGCAACTCACGCGGCTTGGGCGGGGTGGCTTGTGGTGTGGTTTCGGCGGCCGGGGTCTCGGGGACGTTGGCGGTCGGGGTGCTTGAGCCGGCCGGGGTGCTCGAGCCGGCCGGGGTGCGGCCGTTGCCGAGGGTGACCCGAGACTTCTCCACCCGACTCTGGGCGCGTTCGACACCGTCGTTCAGCGAATCCCTCACGTCGTCGAGACTGGACTTGACCTCGCTACGGACTCGTTCCCCGAGCTTGGACAGCGCGGACTTGCGCGGCGTCTTGGCGGCGCCGTCGTCGCTGCTGGTGGTGTTGGCACCGCCGGTCTCGGTGCCGTCGGCCCAGGCGACCCCGGTGCCGGTGGTCAGCGCGGTGCCGATCCCGAGGGCGACCGCAAGAGCACCGACACGACCGATGTACTTGGTTGAATCCATGACGCTCCGTACTCATCAATTCGCCGGCCCCAGACCTGTGCGAAACGTACCGCGTGCCGCCCGGGGATCGGACGAGACGCGCCGATTCCACCGGAACGGTTCGACCAGGGTTTTCAGACGCTAGCGTGCCGCTACGCCAGGCGTCTCAGTTTTCTCAAAAGCCTCATCGGCATCAGCAGATGAACCGTTACCGGGTTTGCCGCCCGAGCTCGCCGCGCGGCCGCAGGATCTTCAGCGCGCCGGGCACCGCTTCGATCTCGGCGGGCAGTCCGGCCGCCAGTTCGCCGTCGGCGTAGGCGTTGATGCCCGGACAGTGCACGGTGAGCTTCTGCGCGCGCCGCGTGTTGACGGTGTCGAGGTCGACGTGGGTGCCCTTGAACACCGTCGGGAAGAGCCGCACCAATCGCGACCGGGAGGCCGAGGTGATCATCGTGACGTCCAGCAGCCCGTCGGTCGGGTCGGCGTGCGGGCAGATCAGCATGCCGCCGCCGTAGCTGCGGGTGTTGCCGATCGCGGCCATGGTCAAGTTCAGTGCTTCGGGCTCGCCGCCGTCGAACGAGATCTCGAAGGGCAGCAGTCGCAGCTTGGACAACTCGGCCAGCATCGCCAGGTTGTAGCGCATCCGGCCGTGCGGCCAGCGCATCCGGTTGGCGCGGTCGCTGACCAACGAGTCGAAGCCGGTGGCGACCACGGTGCCGAACCATTTCGTGGTGCCGTCCGCACCGCGGATCTGACCGAGGTCGATCGTGCTGGTGTGACCATCGGCCACGACGTCGGCAGCGGCTTCCGGATCCCCGGTGGGGATTCCGAATTCGCGGGCGTGGTCATTGCCGGTCCCGCTCGGCACGATCCCGAGCGGCGTTTCGGTGCGCGCCAAGGCCTGTAGCGCCAACGAGATCGCACCGTCACCGCCGACCACCACCAACGCCTCGGTGCCGGACCCGACTGCCTCGCGCGCCAACTGCAACGCATGTGCAGCGTCGCGGCCCACGATCGCGGTGACATCCAGTCCACGCCGGTGCAACTGGGTGATCGCACGTTCGGCCGCATGCTTGGCGTTGCCGTGTCCGGAGGCCGGATTCGTCAGCACCGTGACGCGGCCGCTGCCGGTCATGGAATCAGCTTGCCCGGGTTGAGGATTCCGGCCGGGTCCAAGGTGTCCTTGACCGCTTGCAGTACCGCCACACCCAGCCCGCCGACCTCGTCCTGCATCCACGGGCGGTGATCGGCGCCCACCGCGTGGTGGTGGGTGATGGTGCCGCCGGTCCCGACGATCGCGGTGCAGGCGGCTTGTTTGGCCGCGTGCCATTGCTCGATCGGGTTGCCGCGCTGGCCGGCGACCACGGTGAAGTACAGCGACGCACCGGTCGGATACACATGCGAAATGTGGCACAAGACCAGTGCGGGCGTACCGGATTCGGCCAGCGAGCTGGTCAGGGCCTGGGTCACCGCCAACTTCAGCGCGTCGATGTTCGACCAGGTGGTCGCGGTTTCCAGGGTCTCGCACAGCGCACCCGCGGCCAGCAGCGAGTCACGTAGATAGGGCGCGTTGAACCGGCCGTGCTCCCAGGCGCGGGCGGGTTGCTCACCCAGTGTGGTGCCGCCGTTCGCTGCCAGCACCGCGCGGGTTTCGGCGTGCCGGCTTTCGGCGTGTTCGGTACTACCCTCGAACGTGGTGACGGCCAAGCAGCCACCGGTAATACTTTGCTCGCCAATGCTTTCCGTGGTGGCCAGGTTCACCCCGGTCTCGGCCTCGTCGGACAGCCGGATCACGGTCGGGCCGGTGCCGGTCTGCACCACGGCGCGCAGCGCGGCCGCACCGGTGCCGAAATCCGGGAAGGACCAGGCCTCATACCGGGTGGTCTCGGGCACCGGATGCACCCGCAGTCGCACCCGGGTGATGATGCCGAACACACCCTCGGAGCCGAGCAACAGCTCACGCAGATCCGGCCCGGCTGCCGACGCGGGCGCGCGACCCAACTCCAACACGCCGGCCGGGGTGACCGCGGTCAGCCCGCACACCATGTCGTCGAAGCGGCCGTAGCCCGCAGAGGCCTGGCCCGACGAGCGGGTCGCGGCGAAGCCGCCGATGGTGGCGAATTGGAAGCTCTGCGGGAAGTGACCCAGTGAGAAACCGCGCTCACCGAGCAGCAACTCGGCCCGCGGACCGGTCACCCCGGCGCCGAGTTCGGCCTCGCCGGAGATTTCGTCGAGGCGGTACAGCGCGTCGAATCGGCGCAGATCCAAGCTGATCGCCGCCGCGAACCGGCCGCGCAGCGGATCGAGTCCGCCCACCACGCTGGTGCCGCCGCCGAACGGCACCACGGCGATGCCGGCCTGCGCGCAGTGCGCGAGGACCGCGGCGATCTCTTCCTCGCTGCCCGGGGCCAGGATCGCATCCGGGGCATCCTGTTCACCGGTGTCCTTGCGGCGCAACAAATCCAGCGTGGACTTGCCACCGGCGTAGCGCAGCCGGGCGGCGTCGTCGGTGGTCAGGTGTTCGTCGCCGACGATGGCCGCCAACGCGGTGCGGTCGGCCGCGGTCAGCGTGGACGGCCGCAACCGCACCTGTTCGGGCTGCAGTTCGGACTCCGTCGTCGCCACGACGCCCAGGGCCTGTTCGAGCAGACCGCGGATGCCGTCGGCGAGCGGTTTGGCTGCGGCTGGGTCACCCCAGGCGTTCCACTTCATCGGAGGTAGCTCCATGAGTTACAGTATTACAGATGCTGTCAATCAGTAATGAATCGCAGGTGGGAAGCGTCGGGCTCGATGCTGCCGACGTGAGCGCCCTGGACCCGGGCGCCACCGACGCGGCCGGCGACCCGACCGCGGCGGTCATCCTGGCGGCCGCGGCGTCCTGTGTGCGCGACTTCGGCGTGGACCGCGTCACCCTGGCCGAGATCGCACGTCGGGCCCGGGTGAGTCGCCCCACGGTGTATCGCCGCTGGCCGGACACCCGCGCCATCCTGGCCGCACTGCTGACCGAGCGGGTCACTGCGCTGCTCGACGAGGTCCCGCAGGCCGGGCCCGGCCGGGTGGCGATCGTGAATCGGGTGGTTGCGCTGTGCGCCCGGCTCCGCGACGATGACCTGCTCAAGGCCGTCCTGCGCAGCGCTCCGGACTTCGCGATGGTCTACATCAGCGAGCGGTTGGGTACCAGCCAGCAGGTGCTGATCGATGCCTTGGCCGCCGACCTTTCGGTCGCGCAGCGGCAAGGCAGTGTGCGCGCCGGCGATCCGCACGAAATGGCCGCCATGGTGCTGTTGATCGCGCAGTCCACCATCCAGTCCGCGCAGATCGTCGCACCCATCCTGGCTCCCGACGCGCTGGCCGTCGAGCTGGCCCGAGCGTTGAACGGATACCTGACCTGATGACCAATTCGACTGCGCTCAACGCCGCTCGCCGCGCCGCGGAGCTGACCGCGCTGGCCGACGGCGGCACCATCGACCTGTTGGTGGTCGGCGGCGGGATCACCGGCACCGGGGTTGCGCTGGATGCCGCCGCGCGTGGGTTGCGGGTGGTGCTGGTGGAGAAACACGACCTGGCGTTCGGCACCAGTCGGTGGAGCTCCAAGCTGGTGCACGGCGGGCTGCGCTATCTGGCCACCGGCAACGTCGGGATCGCGCGACGCTCCGCCGTCGAACGCGGAATCCTGATGACCCGCAACGCACCTCACCTGGTGCGGGCCATGCCGCAGCTGGTGCCGCTGCTGGATTCGATGGGGCGGGCCGAACGGGCGCTGGTCCGGGTCGGCTTCCTGGCCGGCGACGGGCTGCGTCGGCTGGCCGGCACGCCGGCCTCGGTGCTGCCGCGTTCAGCGCGGATCAGCGCGGCGCGCACCGCCGAACTGGCGCCCACGGTGCGCCGCGCCGGACTCGGCGGCGGCCTGCTGGCCTACGACGGGCAGTTGATCGACGACGCCCGGCTGGTGGTCGCGGTGGCGCGCACCGCCGCCCAGCACGGCGCGGTGATCCTGACCCGGGTTGGAGCCGACCAGCTGACCGCCACCTCGGCGAGGCTGACCGATCAGCTCACCGGCGAATCGATCACCGTCGCGGCGCGCGCGGTGATCAACGCGACCGGGGTGTGGGCCGGCGAACTGGATCCGTCGTTGCGGTTGCGGCCCAGCCGCGGAACACATTTGGTGTTCGACGCCGCCGCGTTCGGCAATCCGGTTGCGGCGCTGACCATCCCGATCCCCGGGGAGCTGAACCGGTTCATCTTCGCGATGCCCGAACAGCTCGGCCGGGTCTATCTGGGTCTGACCGACGAGGACGCGCCCGGGCCGATTCCCGATGTGCCGCAACCGACTCCGGGCGAGGTCGACTTCCTGCTGGACACCGTCAACACCGCGCTGGATCGCACCGTGCAACGCTCCGACGTACTCGGCAGCTACGCCGGTCTGCGGCCCCTGATCGACACCGGCGCCGGTGACACCGCCGACATCTCCCGTGAACACGCCGTGATCGAAAGCCCGACGGGGGTGCTCAGCATCATCGGCGGCAAGCTCACCGAATACCGGCACATGGCCGAGGATGTGCTCGACCAGGCCATTGCCCGCCGCGCATTGGTGGCCGGGCCGTGCCGGACCCGCAACCTGCCACTGGTGGGCGCCCCGGCCAATCCCGGATCGCGGGCACCGCGACTGGAGTTGCCGTCGTCGCTGGTGGCGCGTTTCGGCGACGAGGCGGCGCGGGTGATCGCGCAGGCCACCTGCGAACGACCCACCGACCCGGTGGTCGGCGGAATCGACGTGTTGCGGGCGGAATTCGAGTACGCGCTGACCCATGAGGGTGCGCTGAACGCCGACGACATCCTGGACCGGCGTACCAGGATCGGGCTGGTGGCCGCCGATCGCGAGCGCGCCGCTGCGGCCGCGGCCGAATTCGTGGTCAACCGCTGATCAACAGATCGCGTACGGCCGAGACGGTGTGCCGCTGCCAAATCGCTTGGACCGGGACCAACAAGCGCGGTTCGAGTTCCAGCACCTGGACCCGTCCCGACATCGCCGGGCCGGGCTCGGCCGTGACGAACGCGGCCGCACCGGTGGTCAGCGGTGCGGCCACCATGGCCGCGCCCTGCACCCGGCTGACCACGTAGTCGGGCTCGAAGCCGGCACGGCGGCACGCACCCATCAGGAAATCGCTGAAGTAGGACGACCCGGGCGGGGCCCACAGCGCCAATGGGGCACCGGCCAACTCGGTGAGCTCGATCGAGGCCCGATCGGCCAAATGGTGCCCCGCAGGCACGGCCACCCGGATGCGGTGGTAGTCGATCACCGCGGCCGCCAACTCGCCGGCGGGGGAGACGGCGCGGCGTAGCCCCAGCTGCACCGACCCGTCGGCGACCGCGGCCTCGAGTTGACCGGGGTAGAGCTGACGCAGCGTGAAGGACGACTCGGGGAAGCTGGTCACCGCGGGTTCGATCAGCGTGTACACCTCGGCGCCGGACAGGGCCGGACTGTGCCCGACGACCCAGGACTGCTTCCCGGCGGCTACCGCGCGGACCTGGTCACGCACCGTTGCGGCCGCAGCCAGCAAAGGCTGGCTGGCGCGTAGCAGCTCCTGGCCGGCCGCGGTCAGCGCGATGCGCCGACCCTCGCGATGGAACAGCTCGCTGCCCAGTTCGTTCTCCAGCTGGCGCACCGAACTGCTTAAGGCCTGCTGGCTGAGGTGGAGTTCGGCGGCCGCGCGGGTGAAGCTACCGGCGGTCGCGACGGACACGAAGTGCTGGAGGCGACGAAGATCAGGAAGCACATCCACAAGTATCACTTGTGGATTTACCGGAGAGTTCTGTTTTTCATTTGTGTGTGGCGGTCGTAGCGTCGACGCTATGAGCAAACTCAACGGAAAGTCAGCAGTCGTCGCCGCCGGGGCCAAGAACCTCGGCGCCCTGATCAGTACGCAACTCGCCGAGCAGGGCGTCAACGTCGCGGTGCACTACAACAGCGATGCCTCCGCGCCGGAGGCCGAGAAGACCGTCGCCGCGGTGCAGGCCGCCGGCGCCAAGGCGATCAAGGTGCAAGGTGACCTGACCAAGCCGGCCAACATCACCGCGCTGTTCGACGCCGCGGTCGACGCGTTCGGCACCGTGGACATCGCGGTCAACACGGTCGGCAAGGTGTTGCGCAAGCCGATCCTGGAAACCACTGAGGCCGAATACGATTCGATGTTCGATATCAACGCCAAGGCGGCGTACTTCTTCATCCAGGAGGCCGGCCGCCGGCTTGCCGACAACGGAAGCCTGACCACGATCGTGACCGCGCTGCTGGCGGCTTACACCGACGGCTACTCGACCTACGCCGGGGCCAAGAGCCCGGTGGAGCACTTCGTCCGGGCCGCGTCCAAGGAGTTCGCGCCGCGTCAGATCAACGTCAACAACGTGGCACCGGGCCCGATGGACACGCCGTTCTTCTACCCGCAGGAGACCCCGGAACGCGTCGAGTTCCACAAGTCGCAGGGGATGGGCAACCGGCTGACCAAGATCGAGGACATCGCACCGCTGGTGGTGTTCTTGGCCGGCGAAGGGCACTGGATCAACGGCCAGACCATCTTCGCCAATGGCGGTTACACCACCCGCTGA